>JAYUBR010000336.1:0-6655 GCA_043740775.1 Ferruginibacter sp.
CCATTTGCTTTGAATGAGTTTGTAATACATAAAAAAGATACTTCGTCCATGATAAAAATTCATACTTATTTAAATGGAGAATTTTTAAATACTTATTGGGCAGATGGCTTAATTGTTGCTACGCCAACAGGATCTACGGGTTATTCACTCAGTTGCAACGGCCCGGTTGTTTTTCCGGAAAGCGGCAATTTTGTAATTACACCAGTGGCGCCACACAACTTAAACATAAGGCCAATTGTAGTGCCGGATGATAATATTATTTCTTTTGAAATTGAAAGCAGAAGCGATGGGTTTTTATGCAGCATGGACAGCCGGAGAGAACTGGTGCCTAAAGAAGTGCAACTTGCTGTAAAAAAAGAAGATTTTTTGATTAACCTGGTGCGGCTAAACGAAAATAATTTTTTGCAAACCCTGCGCAATAAACTTTCCTGGGGGCTTGATAAACGCAATTAATTCCTGTTCCTGTCGTTAGCTATTATTACATAAAGTCCTTTTCAATAAGTAAACGGCCTTAACTGATTTTTACAAAACAATTCTTTACTTTGCAATTATGAAAAAAATCATCCTTTCCGTATCCCTGGTTTTCACCCTGCTTTCCGGGTTAAAGGCTCAATCAGATTATGGCATGGTTCAGCAGGGCGAGTTTGGTATTACCGCTGGTGCAGCGCACTATTTTGGCGACTTAAATACAAGGGCTAAACTTAACCGGCTTAAACCTGCGGTGGGTATTTTTTACAGAAAGCAGTTTAATAATTATCTTGGCCTACGTGTTAGTGCGCATTATGCCCAGCTTGGCTACAGCGATATTTACAGTAAAAACACTTTTCAAAATACAAGGAACCTAAGTTTTAATTCGGATATTATTGAGTTTGCTGTGCATGGCGATTTTAATTTTTTTAAATACGTTCCCGGCGATCCTGAATTTGCATTTACACCTTATGTATCGATTGGCTTAGGCATATTTAGTTATAACCCATACGCCTATTTAAATAATAAAAAAATATTTCTTCGTCCATTGGGTACCGAAGGACAAAATATTAAATACATTGGAGCTGATGGCAAAGTAAGAAAACCTTATGGCAGCACTGCTCTCTGTATCCCAATCGGTCTGGGTATAAAATACAGCGTTAACAACAACATGAACCTATCTTTTCAAATTGCGCAGCGCCTTACTACAACAGATTACCTGGATGATGTTAGTACAACCTATGTGGGGATAGATAAGTTCCCGCCTTTAAATGGCCAGCCTTCCATCGCAGGTATTTTGCAGGATAGAAGTGTTGAAAAAGTTGCTGTTCCCATTGGTACCGAAGGTGTGCAACGTGGGTGGAGCAAACAAAAAGACCAATATATAATCTTTGAAGTAGGCCTCTCTTTCAATATAAGCAGCTACGTGTGCCCTACTGCCAAATAATATTTTCACAATAAATTTTTTGCTGCCGGATATAATTCCGGCATTTTTATTTGGTGTAAGTATTAACAGGCTAACATTTGCTTAAAACGCTTATTGCAACTAAATTTTATTACTTTTGCAGCCCAAAGTCAGCCACTTGGGCTGATGATATTTTATATGAGTTTGAAGGATACTATCAATATGCAAAAATTGCCCCGTCACATAGCCATCATAATGGATGGCAACGGAAGGTGGGCAAAAGAAAAAGGTGAAGACCGTCTTTTTGGACATTTGCATGGGGTGGAAAGTGTACGAAATATTGTAGAAGGCTGTGCAGAATTAGGTATAGAATATCTTACCCTTTATGCGTTTAGTACCGAAAACTGGGACAGACCTGCCTACGAGGTAACGGGCTTAATGGAATTACTTGTAGATACTATCCGCAAAGAAGTTCCTACACTGAATAAAAATAATATTAAAATGCATGCCATCGGCGATATGAGCATGTTGCCTGAAAATGCGAGAAAGGAATTAAAAGAAGCATTTGAAGAAACAAGTGCTAATACAGGGTTAAACCTCATTATGGCATTAAGTTACAGCAGCCGCTGGGAACTGATGGCTGCGGTAAAACAAATTGCAATTGATGTTAAAGCCGGCACCCTTCAGCCCGAACAAATTTCGCGGGATACGTTACAGCAATACTTATCTACCAGTAGTTTTCCCGATCCTGAATTAATGATCCGCACAAGCGGTGAATACCGTATCAGTAACTTTTTATTGTACCAGCTTGCTTATGCCGAATTATATTTTACCAATACCCGCTGGCCGGATTTTAGAAAAGATAACCTGTACGAAGCTATTATAGATTTTCAAAACAGGGAAAGAAGATTTGGTAAAACCGGCGATCAGATCAAGGAAGAAATACCTATCTCATAACTTTATTGTTTGTTCTCCAGGTTGATTATCTCAAAAAAATTACCTGTTGAAAAAATAATAATATTAATAACGTATGCAGCGGATAAGGATTCATTGCATATTTGAAGTGTTTTTAAATGGCCATAAATACATTTTATAAAGATGTTGAAAGGGCCGGATTGTTTAACAAATAGTTTTCATTATTGCAAGTAATTTGCCGTTTAGTAAAAAACCAATTAATGCACAGGATTTACCAGAACTTTTTATTGATAGTTATTACAGTTTTTGTTGGCAATACAGTGCTTGCCCAGGCAGTTCCTGATACTTCACACCGGGTTTCCGTTAACCCTCAACTAATGGACATTTTCAATACTAAAACTCCCAAAGCATACACCCTGGCGGGTATCACTGTAACAGGAAACAAAGGCTTTGACGGTAACCTCATCATCTCTATCTCTGGTCTTGCAGTGGGCGATAAAGTACAGCTTCCCGGATCAGATGCTTTTAGCAAAGCCATCACCAAACTTTGGAAACAAAACCTGATAGCAGATGTAGCTATTTATTTTACCAAATTAGAAGGTAAAGACCTGTATGTGGAAATAGCCATTACTGAAAGGCCCCGTTTAGCTGACTTTAAATTTAATGGTATTAAAAAAGGAGAAAAAGATGATTTAGTTACAAAGAGTGGTCTGGTTAAAGACAGGGTAGTAACTGATAATATGAAGATGAGTGCTATGGATGCCATTCAGAAATTTTTTGCAGATAAAGGATACCGCAATGTAAAAACAGAGGTAAAAGAAAGCAAATCCCCTTCATCTGCAAATGCAGTTATTTTAAATTTTAATATTGATAAAGGAAACAAGGTAAAAGTAAACTCAATCGATTTTTCAGGCAATGGCAATATTGATGATCTGAAGCTAAAAAAGCAAATGAAGGGTACTCATGAGATGACAAGGTTTACTTTGTATCCTCCAAAAAGCACCAGCCCTTTTGGTGATAGCGCCAACCAGGTATCCTTTAAAAATTACCTGCGTGATTATGGATACCTGTCTATTTCAAAAACCAAAGCCTATTTAGATCCCTGGTTTCGCTTTAAATTGTTTAGTTCTGCTAAGTTTAATCCTGTTAAATATGATGAAGATAAAGAGCATATAGTGGACTATTATAACTCACAAGGTTTCAGGGATGCCAGTATTGTAGAAGACGCTAAAGTGCCCAATTCGGCGGGTAACCTGGATGTGTATGTTAAAGTGAACGAAGGCCATAAATATTATTTTGGAGATATGGTTTGGAGAGGAAATACCAAATATTCTGATTCAGTTTTAAATTTATTGCTAGGCATCCGCAAAGGAGATATTTATAATCTTGAATTACTGAATAAACGTTTGGGAAAACAAATGTCTGCTGAAGGTGGAGATATTGGTAGTTTATACATGGATGACGGCTATTTGTTTTTTAAAGTTGATCCGATAGAAACTTCGGTTTATAACGATACCATCAACTATGAAATAAGGATGCAGGAAGGCCCGCAGGCTACCATTGGTAAAGTAGAAATTTCAGGCAATGAAAAAACAAAAGACTACGTGGTACGCCGTGAACTAAGGACCGTACCGGGAGAAAAATTCAGCCGCCAGGATATTATACGTACACAGAGAGAACTTGGCCAGCTTGGTTTTTTTAATCCTGAAAAAATTACACCCAATATTGTTCCCAATAGTGACAATGGTACAGTGGATATTAACTGGGGAGTAGAAGAAAAATCGAATGACCAGTTAGAATTATCGGCAGGTTTTGGCGGTGGCATTGGTTTAACAGGTACATTGGGTATTACGTTCAATAACTTTTCCATTGATAATATTTTTAATAAAAAAACCTGGGATCCATTGCCATCCGGAAGTGGCCAGAAATTAAGTGCGAGGGTTCAGTCAAATGGCCGTGCGTACAGATCGTACAATCTGTCTTTTACAGAACCATGGCTGGGTGGTAAAAAGCGCAACTCCTTTTCAGTAAGCTTCTACAATACCAAATATGCCAATGCGTACGACTACAGAACTGGACGATACTGTAACAGTTGCGGCGATAGTTCTTATTTAAAAACCATAGGTGCAGGCATATCATTAGGCAAACAATTAAAATGGCCGGATGATTATTTTTCTTTGATCACTTCTTTGAATGTTCAGCAATACAAATTAAAAAATTATCCCAATATTTTTAAAGGTATCAGCAATGGCCCTTCTACCAACGTTAGTTTAAAAATTGCACTTGCACGCAGCGCTACCCAGGGCAATCCTATTTTCCCAACAGGCGGGTCTAACTTTATGGTTAGCGGCCAGTTTACGTTGCCTTACTCAGCGCTTGGCCTTACCAAAGCAGGAGAAAACCCTTACCGGTGGCCTGAGTTTCATAAATGGCGCTTTAACGGAGATTATTATGTACCCATCGGCATAGCACATGGTGCGGATAAAAACAAACAATTTATTTTAAAGGCATCTGCCAAATACGGTTTTATCGGCAGGTACAATTCTAAACTGCAGATATCTCCATTCGAACGTTTTCAATTGGGTGATGCAGGTTTAAGTAACAACTTTGCCATATTGGGTTACGATATTATTGCACACAGAGGTTATCCTGTTTACTCCAATTCCAATCCCAAAATAAATCCGGATAATGTAACGCCTACTGAATTTTTTACCATTTTTAATAAATACACGCTTGAGTTAAGGTATCCTTTTAGCACTAACCCCAGCAGTACTATATATGGCCTTGCATTTTATGAAGCAGCCAATGGATGGTATGATTTTAAAGATTACAATCCATTTAAATTACGCCGCTCGGTGGGTGTGGGTATGCGTTTCTTTTTGCCTATGTTTGGTTTGCTTGGCTTTGATTATGGGTTGGGAATTGACAGGATTCAACCTGGCCAGCCGGTAAAAAATGCATTTAAATTTACCTTTATGCTGGGTCAGGAACCTGAATAAAAATTGTTAGCTGCTTAAATTTTATCCCTTAATTTGTATAAAAAATTGACGATGAAAAAGTTATTATCACTTGTATGCTGCTTAATGCTGGTATCTTTTGTAGCAACAGCACAACGTTATGCTGTAATTGATTCTAAATATATACTGGAAAAATTGCCGGAGTATAAAGAATCCCAAACTAAATTAGACCAGTTTAGTGCACAATGGCAACAGGAAATTGAAAAAAAACAAGCTGACCTGGATAAGATGTATAAAGATTATGATGCAGAGCAGGTTATGTTAAGCGATGACCTTAAAAAGAAAAGGGAAGATGAATTATTTAATAAAGAAAAAGAGGTAAGAGACCTGCAAAAAAAACGCTTTGGCTTTGAAGGAGACCTGTTTAAAAAAAGGCAGGAACTGATAAAGCCCATACAGGATAAGGTTTACGTGGCTATTCAAAAACTGGCTGTTGACAAATCTTATGATTTTATTTTAGATAAAAGTGAAGGAATTACCGTTATATTTGCCGACCCAAAACTTGACAAAAGCGATGATGTTCTAAAATTTCTGGGTGTTAAATAAGTCACAATCAAATATTGGCATGCAGCCAAAACCACAAAAAAAAACACTATAAACAAAACAATTAAACATTTAAACCAAAGATGAAAAAATTATTCGCAGTAGTTGTATTTGGTGTATCAATTTTAGGATTGACCAATACAGCTTTTTCACAAAACAAAATCGGCTATATCAATACCGAAGAATTGATTGGAGCAATGCCCGAAGCTGCAACAGCAACTACACAGTTACAGGATTACCAAACAGCTTTGCAACAACAGGGTAATGATTATTATACTGAGTTGCAGGAAAAGGACAGCGCATTTGTAAAAGACTCGGCTAAATTATCTTCGGCAGCTAAAGAATTAAGAAGAACAGGCTTAATTGAATTATCTCAGAAAGTGCAAGGTTGGCAACAGGTAATGCAACAAAAATTGCAGGAAAAACAACAGGAATTATTGGTGCCAATACGTAACAAGGCATTGGAAACAATTAAAGTAGTTGGCAAAGAAAATGCCTTCACTTATGTATTAGATCAAAATTCTGTAATTGTTGGCCCGCCGGGCGATGATATTTTGCCCCTGGTAAAAAAGAAATTAAATATCAAAGAAAAAGAGGTGGCGCCAAGGCCAGGAACCAAACCTAAACAATAGTTGAAAATTATATAAATTATACAAAGCCATTCTGCAAACGGGATGGCTTTTGTATTTTTGATACATGACAACAGGACCCATTGGTGTATTTGATAGCGGCTACGGAGGCTTAACAGTTTTAAAAGAAATAAAAGCCGCACTTCCCGGTTACGATTATGTTTACCTTGGCGACAATG
>JAYUBR010000337.1:0-6652 GCA_043740775.1 Ferruginibacter sp.
GTGCCTTTTATTGCCACCCTATTGTCAACCACTTTTACAAGCGATCCATTGGTGGGGCTTTGGTACCCGATTGGTGTGGCTGCTTTGTGTTTTGTAATCGGCACTTTGTATTTGAGCAATAAGGTGGATAAAAATATAAATGATTAAAATACGTGACCAGAAGTGACACCTTTTTTAAAGGTATCACTTCTAAGGAACCGCTAACGAAAAACAGGAACAATTAAAATTTTTATATGAATCAAATGAAAAGAATTATGGGTGTTGTTTGGATGTTGATTGCACCGTTGGTAATTTATTTTTTGATAACGGGTGCTATCCATAACATCAGCGCAACCGGTACAAAAGACATCAACAAGCCAGTGCCATGGCTCATCATCATTACCATTTTTACACCCATTGCCATTGGCCTGTTTATTTTTGGCTGGTATGCTTTAAAAGGCGAGTACGATCACCTTCCGGAAAATTCCGATGAGATCACTGGTTATTAAATTTAAAATTTCCATGGTTTGTCGGGATAACAAGTTTGCCCACATTTGGTAAACCTGTTATCCTTTTTTATTGTTATAGCCCTCCGGATAATTCAACCGCTATTTGTATTAATTCACCGGACTGAGATTTTTTTTCAACAACCACCCCTTTGTAGTTTTTCCTTCGGTGTTAATAAACGTTACATAAATAAAATCGTTTTTCTCATTGATGGCGGTAACGGTTTCATTCCCGGGAATAATGTATGTATTGCTCCGGGTATACGCATCCGGTGAGACATGAAGATAGGCGGTGCGGATTACCCGGTATTCTTTTCCGGGCGCAGGATTGTTATCAGCAGCTTGTTTTCCACTGGCATAAGATTGCCCTGACTTTTCCCTGCCTGTATTGTTTAAAGGTAAGGGGATGTTTTTTTTTAATTTAGCCTTAAGTTTTTTGACAGGTTTATAATCAGGAGTAGCAGCAGAATCAAGCGGTTTATTTGATGCCTGAATCTGCATCGTGGAGTCCTTCATATTTTCTTTATGAGGCCGGATAAATGAATTATATGCGGTAAATCCACCAGCCACCAGCGCAATTAAAAATACCATAAAAAATAAGCCTTTTGAGATGCCCGTTTTTTTAGGTTTTAATAAGCTATAATTATCGGCATATTGATATTGTTCTATTGCTTTGTCTTTCAGCTCAACCTGCATTTGTAAATTTTCTATCAGGCTGTTTTTTTCTGTCGCCAGCAATTCCAGTTTTTGAATTTCTTTTTTTAACTGCAACTCGTGCGTCCGGGCTATTGTTAATCGCTCCGTTGAAATGTTTACCGTTTTATGCTCCTCTGCAATAATTCCCGAATGAATAAAATTTTGCAATTCCATACCGTTCAAAAAGCGTTTGGATGGTTCTTTATCAAGACACCTGTAAACCATTTTAATCAGCCAGGCAGGCACCTGCATTTCCCTTTCCTTTTTATCATAACCCCAGCCGGAAGGCATGGCCTCTTTTCTGAGCGAAAGTAAATCCGGGGGTGCAGTTTCCATGTGTGCCAGCATAACCGAATTGCGGCCCATTTCGCCTTTGCCATTTAATGGAAAAGGTACCGTTCCGGCCAATAATTCAAACAATATAATTCCAAGGCTATAGATATCCGTTTCAAAATACATCACGCCCATGTTTTGTTCGGGCGCCATAAATTCTATCGCCCCTGCATGCCGGATACTGGTGCGCCGCTGCTCGTCTGACATGATGGATAAACCGAAATCGAGCAAAATATAATTGCCTGTTCGCTGATTGAATTTTACATTGTTGCTTTTTATATCTCCATGTTTTATATCTGCCCGGTGGCAATGCGCCAGTGCATTGGATAAATGGTCGGCAACTTTTATTGTTTCCTTAATGGTAAAAACAGGTTCATAAGGAGGGGTTAGTAATTCACCCAGGTCAGGGCCTTCAATATATTCCATTTCAATGTAGGGAAGATTACCCGAGGTTGTAATGCCGGAAGCAATGATGCTTACCACATTAGGATTAGGCGACTCATTTACCTTTTTTAATTTCTGTACTTCATTTTGAAAGGAAATAAAATTTTTATCCTCTTCCGTTTCACTTGCGATAGGAGTTGGTAATATTTTGATTGCAGTAATAATTTCTCCGGTTCTTCTTGCTTTATACACAGACCCCTGCCCACCTGACTTTAATGCCCCCAGGTTTTCCAATCCTTCTGTTATTGTAAATACTTTCGCCATATTATATTTCACTGCCGGAATACGTAAACTCCAATACTGCTTTGTCGCCCAAAATTACCTGGTCACCTTCCCGCAACCTGTGCCCCACTTCAATGGCCTGCATTTTTATAAAACTGCCTTCAGCAGTGTGTACTTTCATTTTATTGTGTGGGGGGATGCCGCCCTCATCCGCAAAAATTAAAAACGAACAACTGGAGGGTTCCCATTCAATATGCGCATGCTGGCGGCTTACAGAACGATTGATGTCCATTGATCCCGATGCCGTAAAGGCAATTATATTTTTTCGCACAAAACCTCCGTTCAACTGCACTTTTGCTTCACGGCCAATATTTATTTTCTCTTTCGATGGTTCCAGCAAATACATTTCTTTTTCAGCATTACCACCCAGTATCCGGATGTAGGCACGGGCGTTTTTATTGATGATACCTGCCTTTCTGGTGGAGATAAAAAGCGCTGTTTTTATTTCGGTGGCCACATAAGATTGCTCAGGAAATTTATCTGTAAAAGCGATTTCATATTTCCACGATTCAGGCAACTGGATTGCATAATCATCCGCAATTCTTTGTACCTCATCCCTGAACTTTTCAGGGTTCGCTGCATGCAAGGCTGATTCATACAAATACCGCTCAGATTCGTTGCAATTGATGTAGAGATAAATGCCATTGATGTTAGCACCCTCACCACCTTCAGCCCTTTGCAATTTTTCTTTGATGAACTGCAATAAAATATTCCTGATTTTTTTTACGTCGGCCGCTGGTTCTTTAAATAGTTTAAACATGGTTGGTATTTTGTTTTGTTGTTAAATCCTTTGACCTCACCCCCAACCCCTCTCCAAAAGAGAGGGGAGTTTGATTCGTTATCTTTCGTTCCTTTATTAAGTTTAGTTCATATACTCCTGAAATTATCTTCTCCTCTTCGAAAGATTTATCCGTTTTCATCCCTATTAATCCGGGTCATCCGTGTTCTATCCTTCGCTACTGATCTTCATGAGTAATTGCCTGTGCCAGTTGAACAGGTTTTTGCAATGGCTGATCATTATTATCCTCCTCCTTTTTCGGCGCATCAAAACTTTTGATATAATTTCTTTCCAGTAACAAGGGGATAATGTGGCTGCCGGCTAATTGTACCGCATCACTGGAACCCTTCGCTCCTTCTATCCGGATGCACACCACAACATGTCCTGTACCTTCAGCCTTTGGTGCAAAAAATACATACCATCCATCGTTGATGGTTGCGCCTTTATAAATTCTTTCCGGCGTGCCTGTTTTGCCTGCAACAAATATTCCCAGCCTGCCTTTTTTGGGAGCGCTCTGTTTTTTCATGTAACTCATCATGTATTTGGAATAGATAGAATCATTCACAATTGAAATGCCTTGTCTGGCGGTCATTGATTTTCCATTTACATCCATCACATATCTTTCAGGCATCAGTACGCCATTGTTTGCAATGGCCGACGCAACCCTGGCTATTGCCGCAGGTGTGGCCACCAGCTCACCTTGTCCCCACGACATACCGGAAACACCGATGGCTCTTGTACGACGTATGTTATTGGGGTTATACTTTCGAAGGCTGGTGAACTCCGTTTTTCTCCACAAGTCTCTCCACTTTTCCTGCTGTATCTTATTGTTGATTTCGTTTTCAAAATAATAGCCACCCACACCGTGAAGGAACATGCCGGACTGCATATACAACGTGCCCATTTCTTCCTGCAATTTTTCTTCATTGGCTAGCCGTATAAAAAATGAATTGTTTGATTTTACAATGGCCTTTTCGATGTTAATTAAACCTGCTTCATCAGGTTCCGGCCCGGTAACACGAATTAGATCTTTAGGATAAATCCTGATCAGTTTTTTTGCAACACCATCCCCCAGTTTATTGAACGCAGCCAGTGCTGTAACCAGCTTTGCCGTTGAACCTGGTTGGGTGGCGTGCGTAAATCCAATATCCGTATTTACATTCCATCCGGGTAAATTATTCAATTCATTTTCACTTAGGTTAAGGCGATCCCAATCATTCACAGGAGGCAATGGCCACATAGCAGAAGCAATCACATCCCCGGTATTATCTTCCATGATAACTACTGAAATTCTTTTTCTTCTTACACTGTCATCCTGCTGCAGGGCAAGCTGGATTTTTGTTTGCAACCCTGCATCCATTGTTAACTTAATATCGCGGTTACGTTTTTTGAATTGTTCTACTTCATTACTGTTGATACCCGCAAGCAATAAATCAGATAGGGCGTTGTAATCTCTTTTTGTAACGGTCATTTGTGTTTCGGTTGCAGAAAGAAATTTTTCTGCCCTGAAAGAATTTGCACTTACCTGGTATTTAACCAGCGGTGCCGGAAAGCCGCGGAGTTCTGATGCATGCGCATACTCAGCAAAATAACCATGGTTGCTGCCATCAAACACATGTGTATTGGCATCACCGGTCCAGAAAAACATATGCTCCCCAAAAGGGTAATAACGGTCTGCTCTTTTATAAGCCAATGAGGCGATATCACTGGCTGGTATTCCAAATGATGCAAGAGAATCGTTTTCATTTTGTACCAGCTTTGGATCACTTGTTGCCAATATGTTTCCGTTGCGGTCGAATATATTTCCGGCCTGTAACCTGTTCATCAAAATATTGATTCTCGGGTTATAACTGAACAACCTTGCACCGCTGCGATCTGCTACCAGTGAAGGTTCTACGATCCAGTTCCTGTTATTAAATGTATAACCCGAAACATTAACTGCCAGCAGTACAATGGCCACGAAGGCCGCCAGCAAAGCAGGCATTAAATTTTTATCCTGCCGCTGCATCATGTATTTCATCTGCACCTTCGATCCGTTAAAACGTGAAACTGACAACAGGAAACCTGCTGCAATCATGCTGCACAATAAAGAGGTTCCGCCATAACTGGTAAAGGGCAATGCCACTCCCGATAAGGGAAGTGCGCCGGTGGAGCCTCCGGCAATCAATAAAAATTGTACAAATGTGCCGATGCCAACACCTGCGCATAAATAAAATAAAAAGGGTGTGCCTGTTTGCCTCCCGATAATAACTGACCGGTGCAGGTATATAAGGAATAAAATAAAAACACAGGTAATGCCCGCCCAGCCAAATTCCTCGCCCATGGCGGGAAGTATCATATCCGTATGTGCTTCAGGAATTGTTTTGGCAAACCCTTCACCTGCGCCCTGGCCGGTAATACCGCCACTGCAAATTGCCCAGATGCCGTTGGCTACCTGGTCTCCTCCAAATACCTGGTTGTTCCATGGGTCTGACCAGATTGCTTTTCTGTCGACCAATCTTTGCATAGGTCCTGGTATTAGCCTGGCAAGCACATGTATTTTATCAAGCAATAAAAATCCACTTACTACGACAAGGGCCATCGTTGCAGATTCGCTCAATTTGCTTTTCGTGAAGAGCATGTACAATGCCAGCAAAGCGATAGTAACCCCGGTTGCCAGCAACACATTTTTTAACAACCAGATGCTAATGGCGTATAATACCATGGCGGAAACTACCTGCATAAAATCTCCCCTGCAAAAGGAAAAAAGAATAATGAATGTAAAACAGCACACGATGCCAGGGCCCAGGTCGCCCAGCACCAAAAACAATAAAATAGTGGTGAGGATAGCGCCCAATGCAAATACAAAAAAGTATAGCCTTTTATTCCAGGACGGATATTGGGAAATAAAATTTTCGTTTCTTGAAAAAAAGCCTGCAAGAAATACGATGACTAAATATTTTACAATTTCGCTGGGCTGAAAACCGAAAAGATTTACTTTAACGCCGCTTCCTTGTGGGCCGGTACCAAACAATATCGTTAAAAATAACAACCCGATTGCACCCAATGCCCAAGGCCAGCCATTAGCTGCGTTCGGGTTGTTTTTAAAAATGATAAGGCGGAATAAACCGGAGTCGGTGGTAAATTTTTTAAGATTTATAAACTGGAGTATGAGTATGCCTGCGATTCCAATACAAAAATAAATGAAGGTACTTTTTGCCAGGAAGCGGTCACGTAAAGGATCCTGTAAACTAAACAATGTAATAAATGAAAGCCCGGTGAGAATCATTATCACGGGTAATATCAATTGATCTGTGCCCGGGGAACGGATAGTAAAAACTATATGAAGCAGCAGGAACGAAAAGAAAAATGCGCCCACAATCGTCCAGTACCAGTTGCTCACTTCTTCAGGCGACCGAACGATAAATGCTTTTTCTTTTTTGAGTATATTAAAATCCCTGGCCGAGAAAAGCCTCAACGTATGCGGAGACTGAAGAAAGTTGAAACTTGCATTGCCCCGCAGTTTTTCAGTACCCAGCACATGGCCAAACTCGTAACCTGGTTGTAGCGGAAGCAATTCGTATGCTTTGTTTTCGGGCAGACCTGAAAAAATAAATTTACCAACTGCATCGGTACGGACGTATGCATAAAAAGA
>JAYUBR010000338.1:0-1963 GCA_043740775.1 Ferruginibacter sp.
CCATTGCCGCATACAAAAAGGTTCCATCCTTTTTCGGTGGCGATGATGCCAAAATCTTTACTCTGCGCTTCGGCACATTCTCTGATACAGCCACTAACACCACCTTTTAATTTATGCGGAGAACGTAGGCCCCGATAGCGCTCTTCAATCCGGATGGCATAACTAACACTGTCGTGCAAGCCAAAGCGACACCAGGTACTGCCTACGCAACTTTTTACAGTACGTAAAGATTTTCCGTAAGCATGGCCGCTTTCAAAACCTGCTGCAATTAACTGGCCCCAGATATCTGGTAAATCATTGAGGTGAGCGCCAAACATATCTATGCGCTGGCCGCCGGTAATTTTTGTATAGAGATTATATTGCTTGGCAACCTGGCCAATCACAATTAATTTATCAGGTGTAATTTCTCCACCAGGAATTCTTGGAACAACTGAATACGTTCCCCCTTTTTGTATGTTGGCGAGAAACCGGTCATTGCTATCCTGTGCCGTATCATTGCCTTTTTTAAGAATCATCTCACCCCATAAACTGGCCAGTATAGATGACACGGGCGGCTTGCACAATTCACAACCATCCCCCTTGCCTGAATGATCAAGTACTTCATCGTAAGTTTTTAATCCGTGGATTTTTACCAGGTCAAATAATTCCTGGCGACTATAATTAAAATGCTCACATAACACATTGCGAACATATTTTCCCTGGGCCTTCATGGTATGCAGCATAATATCCTTTACCATCGGAACACAGCCACCACAACCGGTTCCGGCTTTGTTACATTTTTTGATAGCATCAATGGTTTCACAACCATGCTCCGTTACCGCAGCACAAAGCATTCCTTTTGTAACACTTTCGCAACTGCAAACAATAGCTTCATCCGGCAGGCTTAATACTCCGGCACCACCCTCACTTTCACCGCCTCTTGATCCTAAAATAACATCTTCCGGATTGGGCGGCAACACTACTTTATTTTTAACAGTTTGCAATAACATATTGTATTGCTCTGCATCGCCAATTAAAATACCGCCCAGCAATTGTTTGCCGTCGCCGGTTATATTGATGCGTTTGTAAATACCTTTCATGGTATCTTCAAAAACAACGCTGCGTACATTATCGCCTGCAACAAAAGGATCGCCAAAACTTGCTACGTCAACACCAATCAGTTTTAATTTGGTGCTCATGTCGTAAGCGGAAAACAAAGCCCCCCCGCCCCCCGAAGGGGGGATTTCCGAAGAGTCTTTATGATTGAAGGCTCCATGTAAAACGGAGTTTGTTAACGCAACCAGGTTTTTTGCTACCACTTCTGCCATTTCATATCCCGGTGCTACCAGGCCATATACCATTCCTTCAAACAAGGCACATTCACCAATTGCATAAATAGCAGGATCAGTAGTTTGCAATTTTTCGTTTACAACAATACCGCCTCGGGTGCCTGTTTCAAGTCCGGATAATTTAGCCAGTTCATCACGGGGCTTAATACCGGCAGAAATCACCAGCATGTCCACATCAATTTTTGTATCATCAGAAAACAACATGCCGTCAATACAATCATTTCCTAAAATTTCAGCGGTATTTTTACTGGTGTGAATTTTTAAACCAAGGGTTTGCAATTTTGCTTTTAAAATATCCGAGCCTGCTTCATCAATTTGACGAGGCATTAAACGGGGTGCAAATTCTATTACATGGGTATCGGTTATACCAAGATCAATCATTGCTTTGGCAGCTTCCAGCCCTAACAAGCCACCACCGATTACAGCACCGGTTTTAGCTTTTTTAGCATAGGCAGTCATCATCTCCAGATCTTCAATGGTGCGGTAAATGAATACGCCATCTTTTTCAACACCGGGTATTGGCGGAACAAAGGCAGAGGAACCTGTTGCGAGGATCAATACATCGTACGATACAGTGATGCCTTTAAAAGAATGAACGGTCTTGTTGGAGCGGTCTATTTGCTGAATAGGATCTC
>JAYUBR010000339.1:0-1963 GCA_043740775.1 Ferruginibacter sp.
ATTGAATTGGCCTTGGAAAGAGTGAGAGCAAGAACAATGGCAATGCAAAAAAGTGATGAGTTGGCTGATGCAGCTCAACTTCTTTACCAGGAATTTGGAACACTTGGTATCAATACTTTTAGCTGCGGCTATATGTTTATTGATGAAGTAAAGAAAATACAAACTGCATGGATCGTTCTTCCGGATGGTGTGTTGCTTCAGGATTTTATTGTCTTTCCTTTAACCGGCGATCATGTTTTGGATAGCAGGTATAAAGATTGGAAGGAAAAGAAACCGCTTCATATTTACGAAATACAAGGTGAAGTAAATAGAGAACATCACCGCTTTTTATCTAATCATGTTCCTCCGTTTGTAGTGCAAGATATATTTTCAAAAATGCCGGACCGAATAGTTTTTCATTGTCCAAATTTTTCAGATGGTTACCTGCTGATATTGGCCACTGAGTTTTTTTCACCGGAAGAACAGCAAACGATCATACGTTTTGCAAAGGTTTTTGAAATGACCTATACCCGTTTCCTTGATCTGCAAAAAGCAGAAGCGCTGGCAAGAGAAGCAAAGATTGAAGCGTCTTTGGAAAGAGTAAGAAGCCGCACAATGGCTATGCACAACAGTGAGGATGTAGGCAATACCGTAGCTACCCTATTTGACGAATTGGTAAAACTGGGTATTGAAACAATCCGGTGTGGAATATTGATTATTGACGATACTGACAATATGGAAGCATGGGCAGCAAAGTCTGATGCAGATGCAAAAAATAATCTCTCCGGAGAAGTCAAACTAATAATCGGCCAGTTGAATATGATGATTCATCCATTACTGAAGGGTGTAAACAAGGCATGGAAAAATAAGGAATCCATGTTTGAATACATAATGATGGGTGAGGATTTAAAAAATTATTACCGGGCCATCAATCAGTCTCAAAATTATCCTGTTCAGTTTGATATTGATTCCCTGCCTCACAATCAAGTAAACACAGAATTCTTTTTTCCTGATGGCGCCCTTTTTGTTTTTACCAACAATTCAATTCCTGCTGATGAAGTAAAAATATTCAAACGTTTCGCTGGTGTGTTTGGCCAAACATACAGGCGCTACCTCGATCTCCAAAAAGCAGAAGCCCAGGCAATAGAAGCAAAGATAGAAGCATCTCTGGAAAGAGTGAGAAGTAAAGCAATGGCCATGCATAACTCACAAGACCTTGCTGATACGATTGGTGTATTTTATAAAGAATTACAATCATTCAGTTTTACACCAAGACGATGCGGAGTAGGATTACTAAATAAAGAAAACAAATCTGGCGAGTTATTTACATGGAATACAACCGAACAGGGCGAAAGCCTGGAACTGGTGGGCAAAATGAAAATGGAAGGCCATAATGTCCTGGAAAATGTCTACAGTCATTGGCTTACCCAAACCGAGTATCATCCTGTATTACGTGGCAATGAAATAAAAGAATACTACCAGGTAATCCTCCCGATGATGGCTTTCCCGGATTATCATCATAATGTGGTGCAATATGGTTATTTCTTTTTCTTTAAAGAAGGGGGCGTTTATGCATGGACAGAAAATGAAATGAAGGAAGATGAACTGCAAATTTATCGCAGGTTTACATCGGTACTTAGTCTTACTTATAAGCGATACAAAGATTTAAAACAAGCCGAAGCACAAACCAGGGAAGCACTGGTTGAAGCAGGACTGGAAAGAGTGCGGAGCAGGACAATGGCTATGCAAAAAAGTGATGAGCTTGCAGCAACAGCAGCCGAAGTATTTAAACAACTTATTGGGCTGGGTATTGAACCCAACCGCTTATATATTGGCATTGTAAAAGATGAAAGCGGTGATATGGAAATGTGGGCAACGGATGAAGACGGCACACAGGTGGGCCAGAAGTTTATGTTCAATAAAAATGAAAATGCATCTGTAAAAAAACTGTACGACGGCTGGGCGGCAAAAGAAAAATCGGTAA
>JAYUBR010000340.1:0-1963 GCA_043740775.1 Ferruginibacter sp.
GGTATGGTAGATCATCCAAACATCAAGAGTACTACTTCTATCATGGATTTCATTTTCCGCTCACTGGCGTTTGAATACCTTGGCCGTACCGACCTGGTGCATGTATTGGATAAACCCGAAGTAGAAAATTTGGGCAACAGCAGTTGGGATGAAAACACCCCTACCATCGGCGATAGAAAGCCGGAGCTGAGTGAAGTAAGGGTGATGGGTTCGGCAACTTCTTCTCCCGCAGGCAATAGACCATCAACTGCTGCCAAAGCACAGTACGCCGCAGGCAGTGATGGTACACAAAATTATATGAAGAGCATGCAAAGCGATGCACCTTCCTGCAACACCTGTGGCCACATCACCATCCGCAGCGGTACCTGTTATAAATGTTTAAATTGTGGTAATAGTATGGGATGTAGTTAAAAGCCCCTTCCTCTAAAGGGTAGTTTTGAAGACCTCAATATTTACAGGCCTTATTAAATATCGGCGCTACTCATTTGAGTGGCGTTTGTTTTATTTAAAAAATGTTGTCCGGGCTAAGAAGCTTTGTGGAACTTCATTGGCGTCGCACACTTGTACTTTTATATCTTTGGGGAACTTTTATTTTAGCGGGTGAAGTGCTACATCGGTCTTTGTTATCTGATGAGAACATTTTTTTGAAGTTGCTATTTTAGCTCTCAGCAAATAGTTATATTCGTTTATAAATGTTTACAATTAGTTACGAGTAGCGTAAATACAAACGTTAGCAGTAATTTTAGAGTGACATCAGACATGATAAAAACTTTTTTCTCAATTCTTTTGACAAGTCTTTTTTCGTCGTGTGCTGATCATGACAATAAACCTCATACTGACACATTAAGTTATAAACATCAAGAAAAAACTATGGATTTAGACATGGACTTTTTGGACGCTTACAAATTAACAATTGGTAAGACTTTTTTGTACGGAAATTATGAAAACTTTATTACTGACATGGGAATACCGAGTAAGGTGACGATTACTAAGACTGAGTTTGCTCTCAATTCAAAGGCAGATTTAAACAAAGTAGTTGCGACCGCTAAAGATCCTAACATTGTGACACTTCTTTATCCTGGCATTGACATGTGGTTTGGTTATGACAACTATATTATTCCCTCGACTATCGATTTTCGCAAAACTGACAAGAGTCTTACTTATGATGAAACAACATTTGACACAACATATACAATAGAACAATTTAAAAACCAGTTTCCAAAATCAGCAAAAGAATCATTTTCATTGCCAGAATCTTTATTCGGAATAACGGAAAATAAAAAAGGTGGAAATTTTGAACATTACATGTTAGTGCGTAAATCTAAAGATGACCCCGATGCAACGCCAATGATTGAGTTTACTTTTCAGAACGGGAAATTAATTTTCATTCTTTTTGCAAACTTCTGAGCCGTTGTTGGTCTTATTGATTAACAACCCGAAATTACCCGCTTTGAGCATATTATTTTGATTTAACAAGTACTTTCTTTTTAGCTGAAAGCCTCCTGCTTTTTTGTTTAGCAATTTTCTCTTTGTATTCCCGGATATGCTCACTGATGGCTTCTCTTTCTTTTTGAGTTAGCGGTTTTGATTGAACATAAAAGTCAACATCTAAAGGTTCTTTTATTAAGCCCATAATTTAAGATTTAAAATATTTTTCGATTAATGTTTTAGCGGGTATTGAGTCGATCGTCATTAAAAGGCCGCCAACATGAAATGCACCTAAACTTTTTTTATAATGATCAATCAGTTTAGTTTTTGAATGAAATGCAATAAATCCATCAAAACCTCTTTGAAAGGAAAGCCTGCAGGCATAGGCAACTAAGTTTCCGGGAACACCTAAATAGATCTTTGATTTTCCTTTGTTAAAAGGAGCACTTTCAATTAGGTGCATATAAACATGATCAGCCTCGATGCTTAGACTTACGATGCCTTGAATTATAGTAGGATTGCCTTGAATAGTGAG
>JAYUBR010000341.1:0-6638 GCA_043740775.1 Ferruginibacter sp.
TTTATACCCCATTGAAAGCTGGGATATTCTGTACGCCAAAGTAAGTAAGCTAAATGATTTCGACATAAAGGCCAGTGCTTTTAAACGTCGTTTTTTAAACGGCGCTTCAAAGGTAGAACCTGATTCGGCAGGAAGATTATTGTTGCCCAAAAATTTGATGGAATATGCACACCTGGTAAAAGATGCCGTGCTGATTTTTATAGGCGATAAAATTGAGATCTGGGATAAAATTAAATATAAAGAGTTCTTTGAATCTTTTTCACAAGAGGAGTTCAAGATAATGGCCAATGAAGTAATGGGATCGAAATCTGAAAGCTAAAAATGCTGATTAATTAAAAGCCATGGAACAGGAAAATCAAAAGCTGCCAAACAATCAATTAAGCTCAGAGGCTGGTTACCACGTGCCGGTATTGTTGAATGAATCTATAGATGGCTTGGCAATAAAGCCCGATGGCATTTATGTGGATTGTACGTTTGGAGGCGGAGGGCACAGCCGTGCTATTTTGCAGCACCTGAACGAAAAGGGAAAACTGTTTGCATTTGACCAGGATGATGATGCCCGTAAAAATTTACCTGCGCATGAAAGGGTGATTTTTGTTCCACAGAATTTTCGTCATGTGCAACGTTTTTTGCGCCTGCATAAAGTAACAAAGGTAGATGGTATTCTGGCTGACCTCGGTGTATCAAGTCACCAGTTTGATGAAGCAGACCGTGGGTTTTCTATTCGCTTTGAAGCAGCCCTCGATATGCGGATGGATCAGCGCCAAACTACTACAGCAGCGGATATTTTAAAAACATTTACCGAATTACAGTTGCACAAAATGCTGGAACAATATGGTGAAGTAACCAATGCAAAAACACTTGCCAAAACAATTGTTCAGCAGAGGGCGCTTACACCCATTAAAACCATCAATGAATTTAAACAGGCCGTGCAATTTATTGTAAAAGGGAATCCGCAAAAATATTTTGCCCAGGTATTTCAGGCACTGCGAATTGAAGTAAATGACGAGTTAGGAGCACTAAAAGAATTATTGCAACAAATCCCCGCTTTATTAAAACCCGGTGGACGGGCGGCCATCATCACTTTTCACTCTTTGGAAGACAGGCTGGTAAAAAACTTTTTTAAAGCGGGAACTTTTTCAGATGCGGAGGCGGATGATATTTATGGTGGCAGGCCAGAAAGCCCGTTGCTGGTAATTACTAAAAAACCTGTTCTGCCCGGGGCAATAGAAACAAAAAAAAATAAAAGATCAAGAAGTGCTAAACTCAGAGTGGCGGAAAGAAAAGAAAATATCTGATAAAAAGATTTAAAAATAAATTTAAAATAGTTGGAAGAAGCGGTACAAATAAAAGAACAACCTACAGGCCGAAAGGATTGGAAGCGTTTTTTTAATCATCAGTGGGTGGTTAAAAACATACCCTTCTTTTTGTTTTTAGCCGTGCTGGCAGTTTTATATATCTACAACGGCCATTATGAAGATAAAATAACAAGAAAGATCGGCGTCACAGAAAAGCACATTAAAGAACTGGAATACGAATACAAAACGATTAAGAGCGAAGTAATTTTTAGAAGCAAGGCAAGTGAACTGGTTAAAGCAGTAGAGCCGCTGGGATTAAAAGAATTGACGGCTGCGCCAATATTGTTGGATAGCATCGCTTCGACATCTTCTAAAAGATAAAGGAATTTTAAGAGGGAGGATGGAATTTAAAAACTGTTTTAGAAGGATAGGTTGATAATGAGTTTGAAAAAATATAAAACTATGAACATAATCTAATACACATTCCTTTCCATTTCCTCCCCGTTGGGGGAGATAGAGGGGGCCGACTGGTTTTGCACAATGGATATAAAAAGAGACATATTATGGAGGGTGTACCTCAGTTTTATTATGATGATAGTACTGGGTGCAATTGTGTTGGGCAGGGCTTTTTACATTCAAAGGGTAGAAGGGAAATTCTGGAGCAGGATGGGCGACAGCCTGCATTTGAAGTACATGCCGCTGGATGCAGAACGGGGAACCATTTATAGTGAAGATGGGAATATGCTAAGCACTTCCATTCCAATTTTTGATGTGTATGTAGATTTTGGCGCTGATGGATTGAGGGAAAAAAAAGGCAAACGTTTTAAAGACAATGTGGATTCGCTGAGCATTTATTTAGGCCGGCTTTTTAAAGACAAAACAAGCGCTGCGTACAAAAAAGAAATGCAACTGGCCTATAAAAATAAAGACCGCTATTATACCTTGAAAAAAAAGATATCATTTGTAGAATATGCACAGTTACGTGAGTTTCCATTGGTAAAACAAGGGAGAAATAAAAGCGGGTTTATTATTGATCCAAGAGATAAGCGCATTAATCCTTATGTATTGCTTGCCAACAGAACGATTGGTTTATCACGAGACAATGCAACAAAAAATGTAGGGATAGAACAGAGTTATGATAGTGTGCTGAGAGGTACAATCGGCCAGCGGTTGATGCGTTACATAGCCGGTGCTTATATGCCGGTGGAAGGGGCTGAACTGGAACCGGAAAATGGGAAAGATATCATAACAACATTAGATACTTACATGCAGGATGTGGCCGAAAACGCCCTGATGAAAATGATGGTTGGCAATAACTCTTTACATGGTACGGCCATTGTTATGGAAACAGCTACCGGGAAAATAAAAGCCATTGCCAACCTGGGTAAACAAACAGACGGCACTTATGCAGAAGACCTGAATTATGGTATTGGTAAAGCCACAGAGCCTGGCTCTATTTTTAAACTGGCTACATTACTTAGTTTGCTGGAAGATAAATATGTTACCAAAAATTCGCTCGTGGATTGCGAAGGTGGTGTAAAACAATTTTATGGATTAAGAATTCATGATACACACCCCAACCAGGTGTTAACAGTAAAGGACGCATTTGCGGCAAGTAGCAACGTTGCTTTTGCAAAACTGGCCGATCAGTATTATCATACACAACCTTCTAAATTTATTGAACATTTACATCATTTGCGTTTGGATACCATCACAGGAATTGATATTACCGCGGCATCCGGAAAGCCATTGATTAAAAAGCCAGCCAACCGAAGCTGGGCCAATACTACCATACCTTTTATGGCACATGGATACGAGGAACTGGTAACGCCATTGCACATGCTTATGCTGTACAATGCCGTAGCCAATGATGGTAAAATGATGAAGCCTTACCTGGTAAATGCCGTAAGGGAATATGGTGCAGATATAAAGACAATACATCCGCAGATTGTGGTTGAAAAAATTTGCAGCGACGAAACACTGGCCCAGTTAAAAGAGTGTTTGCGTGCCGTGGTGGATAGTGTTCACGGAACAGGACATAAAATTTTATTTGACAGTGCTTACGCTATTTCGGGTAAAACTGGCACCGCGGTAACAGCGCTCAATAATAAGGGATACAATAAAGGCAATAAAATTTACCAGGCTTCCTTCATTGGTTATTTTCCTTCTAATCAGCCCAAATATACCATGGCAGTGGTTATTCAAAACAGCAATGAATCAAAACTCATTTATGGAGCAGATGTTTCAGGTACCGTATTCAAAGAAATAAGCGATCGTATTTATGGCCGTTTTCTAAGTAATAAAAAATTTATTACTCCATCAACAGATACCACACAGTACAATTATTATGGCATAAAAAACGAATGGAGTTCTATTTTCAGTACACTGAAACTGCCTTATAAAGATTCGGCAACAGAGGGTTACTGGAGATCAACCAGCATAAAAAATAATACGGCTGTTTTAAATACACCGGTGTATACCACTACTGCTGCTGCCATTATACCGGCGGTAATTGGGATGGGTTTAAAAGATGCGGTGTACCTGATGGAGAATAAAGGATTGAAAGTAACGGCAACGGGCAGGGGCAGGGTTTTTAGCCAGTCACTACCTGCAGGTGCCACATTTAAAAAAGGGCAAATCATCACACTATTTTTAAATTAATGTTGAAAGATATTTTATATAAAGTAAGCTTGCGGAGTGTAAAGGGTGATACCAATACAGCAATAAAAGATCTGCAGATTGACTCCCGAAAAGTGAGCAAGGGTACTTGCTTTATCGCCATCAGGGGAACTGTTGTGGATGGGCATCAATTTATTGACACCGCGGTTGAAAATGGAGCCAATGCTATTGTTTGCGAAACATTGCCTGCAATATTTAAAGATGAGGTAACTTATATTGAAGTAGAGAACAGTGCCGTGGCAGCAGGATTTATGAGTCATAATTTTTACGGTGAACCTTCTTTAAAAATAAAGTTGGTGGGTGTAACCGGTACCAATGGCAAAACAACCATTGTTACTTTATTGTGCAAATTGTTTAGTGAATTAGGATATAAATGTGGATTGATCAGCACCGTGCAAAATCAAATTGGAGAAGAAATCATTTCATCTACGCATACTACTCCTGATGCCATCAGTGTAAATGCATTATTGAAAAAAATGGCAGATGCAGGTTGTACCATGGTATTTATGGAATGCAGCAGTCATGCCATTTACCAGCATAGAATTACCGGCTTAAAATTTACCGGAGCCTTGTTCAGCAACATCACACATGATCACCTGGATTATCACAAAACTTTTGATGAATACATCCGGGTAAAAAAATCATGGTTCGATGCATTGCCATCCACAGCATTTGCTATAAGCAATGCAGACGATAAAAGGGGCACAGTAATGCTGCAGAATACAGCGGCAAAAAAATATTTCTACAGCCTTAAAACAATGGCTGATTTTAAAGGGAAGATTTTAGAGAACAGCCTCTTGGGATTGCACATGCTGGTAAATGACAGTGAAGTATATTTTAGGTTAATCGGTGAGTTCAATGCCTATAATTTATTGGCTGTGTATGGTACTGCCATTTGTTTGGGAGAAGAAAAAAGCAACGTGTTACAAGTGTTAAGCAGCCTGGATGGTGCAGAAGGAAGATTTGATTATATGGTAAGTAAAAATGACAAAGTAATTGGTATTGTTGATTACGCACATACGCCCGATGCATTGCTGAATATACTGGCTACCATTAAAAAATTACGCCAGGGCAATGAGCATATTATTACCGTAGTAGGTTGTGGTGGTGACCGCGATAAAACCAAACGCCCTATAATGGCAGCGGCTGCCTGTGAGCACAGCGACCGGGTAATTTTTACGACGGATAATCCTCGTAGCGAAGACCCGCTGGAAATATTAAAAGAGATGGAAGCAGGCGTAAATGTGGTGGCAAGAAAAAAGTACATCACCATTGCAGACAGGAGAGAAGCCATCAAAACCGCCGTGAGTCTGGCATTGAAAGAAGACATTATTTTGGTAGCAGGTAAAGGCCATGAAAAATACCAGGAAATAAAAGGGGTAAAGCATGATTTTGATGATAAGAAAATATTAAATGAAATGTTTGAACTACTCGACAAATGAAGCTAATTAGCTAATTAACGGGGTAGCAATTAAAAAAAGATAGTAAAAATGTTGTATCACTTATTTCGCTGGTTAACAAAAGAAGGGATAAAATTTCCGGGCAGCGGTTTGCTTGACTTTATAACTTTTCGTGTATTATTTGCGGTTATATTAAGCCTGGTGATCACAACTGTATTTGGTAAAAAACTAATCAGGTTTTTACAAACAAAACAGTTGGACGAAAGTGTACGTGATTTAGGACTGGCAGGCGAGCAGCAAAAAAAAGGTACGCCAACAATGGGTGGCATCATCATTATACTGGCCATTTTGATACCTACTTTGTTATTGGCAAATCTGGATAAAGTATACATACGGCTGATGATTTTGTGTACGCTCTGGTTAGGCGCTATTGGTTTTATTGACGACTACCTGAAGATAAGATCCAAGCGCAGGACGCAGGCCCAGGGCGGCAATTATAAAAAAAGTGACAGCGACGGTTTGGCGGGAAGGTTTAAAATTTTCGGACAGGTAATGCTGGGAATCATCGTGGGGGCAACATTGTATTTTAATCAGAGCGTGGTAGTGCAAAGGGAAGTGTACAATCCTGATATAAAATTTGTAAAGGATTCTCTTTTGGGATCAGGACAAAGATTAATGAGCGACTCTTTTAACATTGTAACTATTGATGGAAAGGAACATCTTTTTGTAAAAGTAAAATCACCCATTACAACCATTCCTTTTGTAAAAACACACGAGTTTAATTATGCTAAATTGTTACCGGCGAGCTGGCAGGATTACACTAAATATTTGTACATCATAATTGTGATATTTATAGTAACAGCAGTTAGTAATGGTGCCAATATAACGGATGGCTTGGATGGCCTTGCAACGGGAGTTAGTGCAGTGATTGGTATTGGTCTGGGCATATTTGCCTACGTAAGCGGCAACATAAAACTGGCTGAATACCTCAACATCATGTACATCCCTAACCTGGGAGAGCTGTCAATTTTTATAGCCTCTTTTGTTGGAGCATGCATCGGATTTTTGTGGTATAACAGTTACCCGGCACAGGTTTTTATGGGCGATACCGGAAGCCTGGCATTGGGCGGTATCATTGCAGCGTTGGCCATTATTGTGCGCAAAGAATTATTAATACCATTTTTTTGCTTTGTGTTTTTGGTAGAAAATTTAAGTGTGCTAATACAGGTGAGTTGGTTTAAATATACCAAAAGGAAATATG
>JAYUBR010000342.1:0-1961 GCA_043740775.1 Ferruginibacter sp.
CGGGGAGGAATTAAAATTGCTGGGCATGGGCAACCTGGTGGCATTTGTGGTAGCTATGCTGGCCATAAAATTCTTTATAGGCTTTTTAAAAAAGCACGGCTTCCGTATCTGGGGCATTTACCGGATTGTATTAGGGCTTATTTTATTTGCACTGATTTACACCGGCCATATAAAGGGTTGAGAAAGGTTTAAGGTTTAAAAAGTTTAATAAGTTCAACATTTAAGGTTCATAGTTAATTCGTGTAATTATTTTTAATTTGTGTAATTTGATTTATTGTTAATCTGATTTGTAGTATTTTCAGTTCTCATATTATTTACCATGCAGACTGCTTCTAAAAAAGTTGTAAACGGATGGGCCATGTACGATTGGGCAAATTCTGTTTATAACCTGGTTATTACATCCACGATTTTCCCTGCATATTATGAAGCCGTTACGGGTGATGGCAATGATGCAACCTTGCATGATTCTGTTAAGCTTTGGGGAAGAACATTTTCGAACACATCCTTATATAATTATGCATTGGGCATTGCTTTTTTGGTAGTAGCAATAATTTCTCCATTGCTTTCTTCCATAGCAGATTACAAAGGTAATAAAAAACAATTCTTATTTTTCTTTTGCACGTTGGGAAGTACAGCTTGTTGTGCCTTGTTTTTTTTCAACGGGAAAGAAGATCTTGCCTATGGCCTTACCTGTATGATCATTGCATGCATTGGTTTTTGGAGCAGTCTGGTCTTTTACAATTCCTATCTCCCTGAAATAGCTGCTCCGGAGGACCGGGATCGTGTCAGCGCCAAAGGATTTGCCATGGGCTATATTGGAAGTGTAATTCTCCAGATCATCTGTTTTGTTTTTGTGCTGTCACCAACTACTTTTGGAATTACTAGCGGTACTGCATCGCAGTTCTCTTTTTTACTTGTTGGGGTTTGGTGGTGGGGATTTGGACAGTTTTCTTTAAGAAGGCTTCCTAAAGGTATTGCAGCTATAGAAGAAAATGACAGGGGGAATATTTTTACAAAAGGATATAAAGAACTGAATATTGTTTTGCAGCTTATAAAGAAAATGCCTGTATTAAAACGTTATCTCGCTGCTTTCTTTTTTTATAATATGGGAGTTCAAACAATCATGCTTGCGGCTACCTTATATGGTAAGAGTGAGTTGAATATTCCTACAACAAATCTGATAATCGCAATATTGATTATCCAGTTGGTCGCCATTCCCGGTGCTTATGCCATTGCAAGACTTTCTACAGCGATCGGCAATTTTAAGGCACTCATTATAACAATACTTGTATGGATCGCTCTCTGTGTGCTGGGATATTTATTGCCAAGGAATGGGATCTATCAATTTTATGGTCTTGCCACTTTGGTAGGCTTTGTAATGGGTGGTATACAATCGCTAAGCAGAAGCACTTACTCTAAGCTGATGCCCGAAACAAAAGACACAACTTCGTTTTTTAGCTTTTATGATGTGACTGAAAAAATTGCCATCGTTATCGGAATGTTTAGCTTTGGCTATATAAATGAACTTACTGGTTCGCAACGAAATTCAGTACTTGCTCTGATGACGTTTTTTATTATTGGTTTGATGATACTCGTCAGCGCATTATCAAAACAAAAAAGATCTATAGCTTAACGTAATGAAACTTTATACTATAAATACCGGCTATTTTAAATTAGATGGCGGCGCAATGTTTGGCGTAGTGCCAAAAAGCATCTGGAATAAGATAAACCCTGCAGATGAAAATAATATGTGCTCCTGGGCATTGCGCTGTTTATTAATTGAAGATGGAAACCGCCTTATTTTAATAGACAACGGCATGGGCGATAAACAGGATGCAAAATTTTTTGGCCATTATTATTTGTATGGAGATGATACATTGGAAAAATCATTAAAGGCACAAGGTTTTACAAAAGATGATATTACAGATGTTTTGCTTACGCATTTGCACTTTGACCATTGC
>JAYUBR010000343.1:0-1956 GCA_043740775.1 Ferruginibacter sp.
AGGATTATCCAAAATAAAAACCAGGAACGTTTGCGGCGTCCCTGGCAAATATTTGGGTTTATCCATAATTACAAACCGGAAAGATTGCTAAATGTTTAAACCAAACTTAACAAAAGTATGAAAAATTCGTGTTCGGTACCATACCTGCAACGGACTATGGTAATTACTCACAAAACATTGCTCGTTATGAAACTGACAGCTGTTTTATTACTGGCAGCCTTACTACAGGTAAGTGCCAAAGGAAAAGCCCAAAGCATTTCCATTTCACAAAAAAATACCTCTCTTGAAAAGGTTTTCAAAGAAATTCACCGAAAAACGGGCTACCAGTTTTTTTACCAGGACGAGTTATTGCGCCAGGCAAAAAAATTTGATATTGATGTAAAAGATGCTTCGATTGAACAGGTGCTGGAAGTGTGTTTTAAAGACCAGCCTTTAAACTTTTCCATTACAGAAAAGGCCATTACTATTATGAGCAAAGACGAAGTAAATTTTTTCAATGCACTTCCACCTCCGCCCATGGTACAGGTTGTAATTAAAGGAATGGTAAAAGATGAAAAGGGAAATCCGCTTGCAGGGGTAACGGTAGCAATACTGGGCAACAAGGCTGGCGTTACCACGGATGAGCGGGGAGAATTTTCAATTACAGTACCTGATAATGCGGTATTAAGTTTTAGTTATGTAGGATATAAAACAATCAACGTTCCTGTTAAAGGCAAATCGTCTGTTAATCTTACCATGGCCATTGAAGTATCATCCATGGCTGATATGGTAGTAATTGGGTATGGTAAATCCAAACGGGTAAACCTTACAAGTGCACAAACTACTGTGTCCAGTAAAGACATGGAAAAAACAATCAACACTACGATTGAGCAGGCTATCCAGGGCAGGGCCGCCGGGGTATATATCACACAAAACTCAGGTCAGCCCGGTGGTGGTATATCTGTAGCCATTCGTGGTATCAGTTCTATTAATGGCAATACGGAGCCGCTGTATGTGATTGATGGTGTTCAGGTGCAGGGTGGAGGTACAACAAATTCTTCCAATCCATTGTCCGGCCTCAACCCAACAGACATTGATGATATCCAGGTGTTACAAGGCCCGTCTGCTACCGCAATTTATGGTTCTCGCGGAACGAATGGTGTTCTTTTAATTACTACCAAACGTGGTAAGGCCGGAGAAGCTAAATTAACTTATGGCTATCAGTACAATCAGCAAACACCACCCAAACATCTGCAGGTAATGGATTTGCCGCAATATGCCCAGATGGTAAAAGACTATCACGCTTTAGCAGGTGGAACTACCCCGGCTGAATTTTTAGATCCATCACTTCTGGGAAAGGGAACAGATTGGCAGAGCGAATTATTTCACAATGCAGGTATGCAAAAACATCAGCTAAGCCTTAGTGGTGGCAGTAATACTACTACCTACTATATGTCCGGCGAATATTTAAAACAGGATGGGATTGCACTTGGCTCTGGCTTTGACAGGTATGGCTTTCGTGTTAACCTTGATAATAAACCAAGGGAATGGATAACAATTGGCGCCAACCTGAGTTTTAATCAAATCAATGAAAAACTTACCACCAGTTCACAAAACGTTATTTCTGATGCGTTGCAGTTAACACCGCAGGTGCCTGTTAAAAATTTAAATGGGGAGTGGGGCGGAGGTGATAATGTAAACGGAGCCAACCAGTTTGCGCCGGTAAATCCGATTGCAATTGCCAGTTTAAGAACAAACACCAACAGAAGAAGACAATTTTTAGGCGGGTTGAACCTTAGCCTGAATTTAATGAAAGGGCTTACTTTCAGAACATCCTTTAATACCGATATCAATTATTCCAATTCATTATATTTTAATCCAGCCTACCATATTGGCTGGGCAATTAATACTTCTGCCACATTGAGTAATAATATTGGCATGAATACTTACTGGAACTGGAACCAGTTGCTGGAGTAC
>JAYUBR010000344.1:0-1952 GCA_043740775.1 Ferruginibacter sp.
TTTGCTCAAATCATTTGAACGCAAAATATCAATGAAACCCTTATCTGACAATACTTTCAAAGAACTAAATTTTGCATCGTTGGGATGCTAGTGCTTTTGTAGCAAGACTTGTGGACTTGCAAATGTGTGTGTTTTTGTGTGTTGGCACTCTGGATTAACGGAATGTCATGACTGCTTTGACGGACATTTAATAGAACCATAGCTACAAAAAATATAGCAATCACCTTGTTTTGGTTTAAGTATGCTTCTACAATTAGTACATTGATAAAAATATTGACAAGCATCACCTGGCATTACCTCTTTTTTTTGAAAGCCACATACCGGGCAAGTAATCATTGATTTTGTTATTACTGTATCCATAGATTTATTTTCCAGTGAACATAAAATGCGTTTCAAGACTATGGTTTTAATTCATTGTATTTTTCTTCTTCAACCCTTTCTGATTTTTTCCACTCACGGATTTTTAAAAAGGGCATTTTTAAAAGATTACTGATGGTTAATTCTTTTTCATCTGCATAAGCGGGTACACCTGTTACAATTTGATTTTGATTAATATTCAATCGAACTGTTTTGTGTATTCTGTCCCAGAAAGAAAAAATAATGGAATAATTGCTATCTGTTTCTTTCTTTATCATCGAATGATGAATACCGTGCATTCTTGGTGTTACAATCAATGTATTCAATGTTTTTTCTAACCAAAACGGAAGTTTTATATTGCTGTGGTGAAACTGGCTCGCTGCTTCAAAAACAATTTCATAAATAAGTACTATTGCGGGTGAAGCCCCGATTAATATTACAGCAGCGCCACGAAAGAAAACAGAACCAATCATTTCACCAAAATGAAAACGGAAAGCTGTGGTTATATCGAGGTCAAGGTCAGTATGATGAACCAAATGAAACCGCCATAAAAAGGGAAGCTTATGCAGTAAAATATGCCAGATGTAATTACTGTAATCAAGCAATATAAAAGCTATGACGGCTTCAATCCATGTTGGCAGGTAATACAAATAATTTAATCCAAACTGCCATTGCTGATTTTTTACTGACAGCCAAATCATTGCAGGAATAAACAGTAGCCGCAGCAATACAAATGCAGGAATAGAAACAATAAAATTAATTATCACTCTTTTCCATCTGTTCTGAACTCTTTTTCTTAATTGAAATTTTGTTTCAACAATAAACAGAATGATGAACAGCCCAATTAATATTGGTGTGCCATAACTATCAAAAATGGATTTAATCATTGTCTCTTAATTTTTCTCCTTCCCCTTTTTTAGTATGCCATGTTGCATCTTTATTTAGGTTAAGATCGTCCTGAATTTTTGGAGAAGAACCTTTAGGTGCTTTGCCTGCCATCATCTCAAAATAATGAATACCATCCTTTACATCTGCCCATAAATGACTGGGTGGAACATGTCCATAAGCCCTGTATTTATTTGGTTGCACTTTACCTTTTTGTTGAACAAAGGTTGCAAATTTATTTACCCATTCATCAAATGTTTGCATAAACTCATTTTCCTTTATCATGTCTTCTGCCTGGTTGTTGCTATACTTTTTCCCTTTGCCGCTTGTGCAATATTGCCATAAAATATCGGGTACTTCCACACCACCGTAACGGCATTGCCACACTAAAGGAGCATAAGCATCTCTTATATTTTCGAAAGGCTCTTTTTCAGGATCGAAATACTTTTTATGTTGTAAAATTTTTGGTCTGCCTGTATCATCCATTTCATCACCACCTTCATCACCATAACAAAAAAAACCTGCTGTCCTTCCTTCTAAATGATTTAAACTCATTTCCTTCCATTGCTCCGTGTGCTCTAATGCCATTGCCTTTTCCGCGTTCTTATGGCCAATTGTTTCTTCGTCAGGATTGCCGCCACTCATACAAACCAAACGATCAAACATTAATTTTAAATTGCTGCTGCAACTATACCAATTAACAGGACCGA
>JAYUBR010000345.1:0-1949 GCA_043740775.1 Ferruginibacter sp.
TAAAAAGGGTGAAGAATTGGTAGCTCAGTTGGTAGAGCAATACACTTTTAATGTATGGGTCCTGGGTTCGAGTCCCAGCCAGTTCACTTCTTGGGACAAGTCTGAATTATCAAGGCTTGTCCCATTTTTTTTGCCGGTTGATTTCTTGCTTATCAACGATATAAAAGTAGAAGCTTCATTGATTCGGTTAGTTCGATATTGAAATCCGTCAAAAGTCAAATTTTCGGGGAACATCGAACTAATGATTTTGCGTTTTTGAGTTACTGTACCTTCAGTGTATAAAATATCTAATTGTGATAAGTTGCTGATAGCTCTTTCCCATAAAGGTTCAACATTGGTTGTATCGGTTACTGATGCTGTAAGTTTTGCTTCCAGCCTGTTAATCTTTTCTTCACTCTCTGATTTAATAATACGATAATCATCGGCCTCAATATCTCCTGATAGTAATAAATCCCTTTCTTTAGAAAGTCTTTTATTTAGTTCATTAAGTTGAATGTGCGCTTGTTGAACATCATTTCTTTGCAACCGGGTTTTCGCTTTAAAAACAGAAAAGATAACCTCTTTATACAGCTTTAATTCTGGTAAAGGACTTACGTATTTTTTATTGGCAAAAAAAATGTATACAAAAAAGGGTGATGAGAATGATAAGATGCTGGGCGATATAAAAAAAGATATCCGGCATTACAGTGGGTGGATAGTTGAAGTCAGGGATACAGCAATAGATGACGAAAGTGAACTGGCTAAGATGTTGCTGAGAGAGCTGCAAAGCCCGCTCACACGCCATAACAGCGTTAAACACCTGCTAAATGGTGAAGAAAAATTTCCTGAACTGATGAAGTGTCTTGATGAAGCAAAACATCACATTCACATGGAATATTACATTTACGAGGAGGATGAGATAGGTAGCGCCATTATAGAACTACTGATAAAAAAAGCAAACGAAGGTGTAGAGGTAAGGTTTATCTACGATGATTTCGGAAGCCCTGCAATAAAAAAGAAAGTTGTAAAACGAATGCGTGAATCAGGAATCGGGATATTTCCTTTTTCCAAAGTGCATTTTTATTTATTGGCCAACCGCATCAACTACCGTAACCATTGAAAGATCGTGATCATTGATGGCAAAACAGGTTTTACCGGCGGCATTAATGTTTGTGATAAATACATCAACAATAAACAAAAGCAATAGTATTGGCGTGATACGCATCTGCGTATTCATGGTCCCGGGGTTTATTATCTTCAATATATTTTTATCACCGACTGGAATTTTTGTTGCGGCAAAAAAATAAAATGCGAAAGTATTTATTTTAACCCCGATGCCGCTACAAAAGAAAATGTGTATGTACAAATTGCAGGAAGCGGCCCTGATTCAGTAAAACCTTCTATTTTATTTTCAGTTTTGGAAGCGATCTATTTAGCAAAAAAAGAAATACTTATTACCACTCCCTATTTTATCCAGGGAGATACTGTTGTGTATGCATTGCGTATAGCAGCTTTGGGCGGCCTTTCTGTAAAATTATTAGTGCCCGGAAAATGCGATTCAAAGCTGGTGAATGCTGCATCCAAAGCGCATTATAAAAATCTTTTAATTGCAGGCGTAGAAATTTATGTTTAGTACAACAAAGGCTTTGTACATGCAAAAACTTTGGTAACCGATGGAAGCTTAACGATGATAGGAACTGCAAACATGGATCACCGGAGTTTCGAATTAAACTTTGAAGTGAATGCAATTATTTATGATGCACCCTTCGCTGAAAAAATGCGTAAAATTTTTTTTGAAGATCTGCAATTCACAAAAAAATTAAATGCAGAAGAATGGTATAAACGATCACACCTGACACAGCTTCCTGAAAAGTTAGCAAGGCTGCTTTCACCATCATTATAAATTAATCTCCTTTAATGCGTTTAAAGAATGTTCGCAATGATTCGTTGTTCCATTTTGCAAACCGCAC
>JAYUBR010000346.1:0-6596 GCA_043740775.1 Ferruginibacter sp.
GATGCCGTACAATTTTTTGACTCTATACAATTGAATAAAGAAAAGAGTGGCGTAACGAAGGATAATAGCGGGTTTGCTGTTCCGGAAATTCCGTTGATGCGTTACCGCCTATATCAATATGTAATTGCCATTAATCATTTTAAAAATGAATTGTTTATTTGCGAAAATGCAATTGATGGTATCCCCAGTGAAATTGACCTGGTAGAAAGTTTGATCAGGAGCAAAGACGTACCGGCATTTCCTTTTAAAAGTAAAGGTGAAGAAAGCTCCAATCAGACAGATGAAAATTATATTGACATGGTGAAAAAAGGCATCGCCAGTTGTCACCGCGGCGATGTTTTTCAGATTGTGCTGAGCAGAAGATTTGAACAATCTTTTACAGGTGATGAATTCAATGTATACCGTGCGTTGCGCAGCATCAACCCAAGCCCTTATTTATTTTATTTTGATTATGGCGATTATAAACTGATGGGGTCTTCACCGGAAAGCCAGTTGATTGTACAAAATGGAAGAGCCATTGTACATCCTATTGCGGGTACTTTCAAGCGTACCGGAAACGATGAAACGGATAAGGCCCTGGCCATACAACTGGAACATGATGAAAAGGAAAATGCAGAGCATGTAATGCTGGTTGATCTTGCAAGAAATGATTTGAGCAGGATGTGCAATGAAGTGGAAGTTACCCAATATAAAAAGGTTAATTATTACTCCCATGTTATTCACCTGGTGAGCGAGGTAAGAGGTAAAGTAAATGCAGAAACAAATCCTTTTAAATTGCTGGCAGTAAGTTTTCCGGCGGGTACTTTAAGTGGTGCGCCCAAATATAAAGCCATGCAGTTAATTGATGGGTATGAGCCCACTGTAAGAAGTTATTATGGCGGTGCAATAGGCTGCATTGGTTTTGATGGCAGTTGCAACCATGCCATTATGATCCGTACTTTTTTAAGTAAAAATAATACACTCATTTGCCAGGCAGGTGCAGGCATAGTAGCCGCAAGCAATCCCGTCAGTGAGTTACAGGAAGTAAACAATAAATTAACCGCATTAAAACAAGCCATCGTTCTGGCACAAAATATCTGAGATGAAAATATTGGTATTTGATAATTATGATTCTTTTACGTACAACCTTGTTCACCTGGTAGAAAAAATTACCTATGAAAAGGTGGATGTGTTTCGCAACGATCAGATTGCACTGGAAGATGTGAAAGTGTACGATAAAATAATTTTATCACCCGGTCCCGGCATACCGGAAGAAGCTGGTTTATTGTTGCCGCTAATAAAAATGTATGCATCTTCCAAATCAATACTGGGCGTGTGTTTGGGCCATCAGGCCATTGGTCAGGCATTTGGCGGTACCTTAAAAAATCTTGATAAAGTGTATCACGGAGTAGCTACTAAAATAAATATTTTAAATCAGGCTGCACCCATTTTAAAAGACCAGGGTACTGAAGTGGAAGTTGGCCGTTACCATAGCTGGATCGTTGACAAAGAAAATTTTCCAACCGACCTTGAAATTACCGCAGTGGATGACAATGGCTACATTATGGCATTGCAACATAAAACGTTTGATGTGCAGGGCGTGCAGTTTCATCCGGAAAGTGTATTAACACCAAACGGGGAAAAGATGCTGCGGAATTGGCTGGGGGATAGTTATAAGTTATGAGGTATGAGTCGTTGAAACCTAATAGAGGAAACTGAGATTACTCGTCGTGAAAAAAGTAGATTTTTTAAATAATAATTCTCCAGCTCCCCTTTGGGGATGGGGGTGATTCTTCAACTCCTAAATGAGATGGAAGCAAACAAGGTCAATGAAAAAGATTTTAAGTTATTTATTCGAACACAAAACACTTTCCACCGAACAGGCAAAAGAAGTATTGCTGAATATTTCCAAAGGACTGTACAATGAAAGTGAAATTGCGTCTTTCATAACAGTGTATCTAATGCGCAGCATTACCATTGCGGAGTTACAGGGTTTCAGAGACGCCTTGCTGGAATTGTGTATACCCGTGAATTTACATGGACAGGAAGTGATGGACATTGTGGGTACCGGTGGCGATGGCAAAAACACTTTCAACATATCTACCCTCAGCTGTTTTATTGTGGCCGGCACAGGAAACAAAGTAGCCAAACATGGCAACTATGGCGCTTCTTCCATCAGTGGCTCCAGCAATGTAATGGAACAGTTGGGGTATTCATTTAAAAATGACAACGATTTATTGAACCGGGAAATTGATACAGCGAATATTTGTTTTTTACATGCACCATTATTTCATCCTGCATTAAAAGTTGTTGGCCCTATCCGTAAAAATTTAGGCGTACGAACTTTTTTTAATATGCTCGGCCCAATGGTAAACCCCGCTTTTCCCAAACACCAGTTGGTAGGGGTGTACAACCTGGAAATGGCAAGGATATACAATTATTTACTGCAACAATCCGATAGTAATTTCACCATCATCCACGGAATGGATGGGTATGATGAAATTTCATTAACCGGCGATACAAAGGTCATCACCAACAAAGGCGAAAAAATCATGAGTGCTGAATCGTTAGGTAAACGAACCGTGAATGCAGTTGATATTTACGGCGGCGATACACCGGAAGAAGCCGCTAAAATATTCATGAACATTTTGAAGGGCGACGGTACATGGTCGCAGAACGCTGTGGTATTGGCCAATTCAGCCATGGCATTGCAATGCACAGGCAAATATCCTGATTACGAAACCTGCTACCAGTTGGCAGTAGAGAGTTTGGAAAGTGGTAAAGCCCTGGAAGTATTGAAAAAAGTTTGTGCATAAAAGCCAGAAAATACTTACAAGGATGAGTAGCAGCAGTATCATAAAATCAACAACCTAAAAAATGGAAAACACTTCAAATTTTAATACACCAGGAACCCCCCTTCTGGGAGCAGGGGGGCCGAACATTTTAGATAAAATAATAGCGCATAAAAAAGTTGAAGTAGCACATGCCAAAGCAAATGTTTCGGTAGAAACACTGATGCAAACGGAATTGTATAAGCGCAATACTTTTTCACTAAAACAATTTTTGCTGGATGAAACAAAAACCGGCATCATTGCAGAGTTTAAAAGACAATCTCCTTCCAAAGGAATAATCAATGAAAAGGCCGATATAGTTGATGTTACAAGCGCATATACACACTACGGCGCCAGTTGTTTATCGGTGCTCACCGATCAGCATTTTTTTGGTGGCAGTAACGATGATCTGATTAAAGCCAGGATAAACAAAATTCCCATTTTGCGGAAAGATTTTATAATAGATGAATACCAGGTCACCGAAGCAAAATCTATTGGAGCAGATGTAATTCTATTGATTGCAGCCTGCCTTACACCGGAAAGAGTTCAGGAACTGGCATTATTTGCCAAATCACTGCAACTGGAAGTATTGCTTGAAATACACTGTGAGGAAGAGTTGCAGCATATTTGCACCGCAACAGAAATTGTAGGTGTAAACAACCGAAACCTTAAAACGTTTACCGTTGATATCAACCGTTCGATTGCACTCAGTAAAAAAATTCCTGCCGAAAAAATTAAAATTGCTGAAAGTGGTATCAATGATATTGAAACAATCAGTACCTTCAAAAATGCAGGCTTTAAAGGTTTTTTAATTGGCGAAAAATTTATGAAACAACCTGACCCAACGATTGCTTTTGCCCATTTTGTTCAACAACTAAACGCAACAATAAAATAAATGAGAGTAAAAGTTTGTGGTATTACGCAAGAGGAACAGTTGATAAAATTACCTGAAACGGGGGCCACTTTTGCAGGACTTATTTTTTATCCCAAATCGCCCGGTACGTGCTGAGGCAAATGACTACCAGCCAGATTAAAAAGGAAAGCAACGTAAATAAAGTAGGCGTTTTTGTAAATGCATCTGTTGAAGAAGTACTGCACATGGTGGATGAATGCAGGCTGCACATGGTGCAGTTGCATGGCGACGAAACGCCCCGCTACTGCGAAAAAATCGCCGACTACATTTCAGTGGTTAAAGCCTTTCGCATCAGCGACAGCGATAATATTGGCTGGCGTATAAAAGATTATATGGAGGTATGCGATATGTTTATGTTTGATACGGAAGGTGCAGGATACGGCGGCACCGGAAAAAAATTTGATTGGGGAAAACTGCATGATGTGGCAGTAGGCAAACCCTATTTTTTAAGCGGCGGTATCGAACCAGGTGATGTGGAAAAATTAAAAGAATTCAGTAAACTGCCCGAAGCAAAAGGCTTGTTTGCCATTGACATCAACAGCAAGTTTGAAATAATGCCCGGTGTAAAAGACATGGAAAAAATTAAAAAATTTATACAACAATTATAAAAAAAAGCAAACGATGAACATTAAGGTATGTGGTATTACGCAGTTGAAACAATTGCGGCAATTGGATGGATTGAATATTGATTTTGCAGGTCTGATATTTTACAAGGAATCTCCCCGGTATGTAGTGGGCAAAATCTCAAAAGAAGAATTGGAGTCAACTGATTTTGATATTAAAAAAACAGGCGTATTTGTAAACGCAAACTACGATGAAATTATACAAATGGTAGAAGACTATGGTTTGGATGTTGTGCAGTTGCACGGCGATGAAACACCCGAATTGTGTGAGCAGTTATCAGACGATGTGGAAGTGATCAAGGCATTCAGTATTGGCACAGACACCGGCTCAATAGATGAGCTGGTAGCGGATTACGATGCAGTATGCGATTATTATTTATTTGATACCGCAGGTAAAAATGGCGCTGTAGGCGGCACCGGCAAGCAGTTCGACTGGAAGTTGCTTAAGAAAAGTAAAATAGAAAAACCTTTCTTTTTAAGCGGCGGTATCGGGCTGGAAGATGCTGCGAAAGTAAAGGCATTTAAACATCCCGATTTCATTGGCATTGATATCAACAGCAAGTTTGAAAAAGAGCCTGGTGTAAAAGATATGGCATTGGTGTTGCAGTTAAAACAGGCAATGAAATAAATAGTACAGCAGAACTACAGGAAGTAAAAGAGCGTTCAAAAACGCAGGGCCAGATTCCCCTTCAGGGGATAGGGGTGGAGCAGGGGTGTCCGGGCTAAGAAGCCATGTGGTACTTCATTGGCGTCGCACTCTTATACTGTTGTTATAAACTGAACTTTTATTAAAGCGTAGTTTGTGTATTTTAATTCAATAAAATCATCATTGTTGTTTGGCCTGAATTCTGTTGTGTGATAAAGCCCTTTTAAAGAGCACTTGTATTTTTGATTGATCTTGTATTTTGAATTGCTCAGTTATTTGAATTGCCCTAGCATATATGAATTGCCCTGGCATTTATGCCAGGGTAAAATGGAAGTTCCTCCCGATAGGCTTTAGCCCATATTAATAAGGAAACAATTAAAATTATGGTAACAATACAAACTGCCACCGAAGAAGATATTCCAACTTTATTGGAAATCTACAACGATATCATCATCAACACAACTGCAGTGTGGCACGAGGAACCGCATACACTCGCCATGCGGCAGGAATGGTTCGCTATGAAAAAAGAACAGGGCTTTCCCGTGTTTACTGCCGTGGAAGATGGAAAGGTATTAGGGTTCAGTACCATCGGTCCTTTCAGGCCATGGTTCGGGTACAGGTATACGGTTGAAAATTCTGTGTATGTAGCCACAAATAGCAGGGGAAAAGGAATCGCAAAGTTGTTAATGCCGCCTCTCATTAATGCTGTAAAACAACTGGGTCTGCATGCAATTGTTGCCGGCATAGAAGCAACCAATGAAGCAAGTATTGCACTGCACGAAAAATTTGGTTTTGTAGAAGTGGCGCATTTCAAAGAAGTTGGTTTTAAGTTTAACCGGTGGATGGATTTGAAATTTTTAGAGTTGATTATTCCAACGGTCTGACCTTTGGTACGCACGGTGTTACACTCGGTTTCCACGGTCTGACCTTCGGTACCGACCGTGGAAAAGCTATCGCTGCGGTCGGTACCGAAGGTCAGACCGCAGAAGCAGAACTCCAACAAAAAAGATTTCACCATTTAACAAAAAAATTTTTATTGCTTTTTGATTCAAAAGTATAGAGTCCTTGAAAATTGAAGAGGATGCACAAAGCTAAAAAAGTACAAGTCCCGATTCAAGTGTAACATCGGGATGCCGGTAATATCGGCAAGTGACACAACGATGTTGATTGAAATACAACTGCTGGTAAAAGAATTATTTTAATTCAATACCAAAAATTAGAGGAGTACACAATAAACCGTCCTGAATTGCCCCTCGGGGAACAGGGACTAAAATTATAAACAATGACTACAACAGAAAATAATTTCGCAGTAAACGAACATGGATACTACGGTGATTTCGGTGGCGCTTTTATTCCAGAAATGCTATATCCCAACGTAAAACAATTGCAGGAACAATACCTGCAGATAATGCAGGAGCCTGCATTTCAGCAAGAGCTACAGCAATTGCTGAGGGATTATGTAGGCAGGCCAACGCCATTGTTTTTGGCAGAAAGAATAAGTGCAAAACATGGAACATCAATTTACCTGAAACGGGAAGATCTTTGCCATACCGGCGCACATAAAATCAACAATACAGTCGGGCAAATTTTATTGGCGCAACGGC
>JAYUBR010000347.1:0-6589 GCA_043740775.1 Ferruginibacter sp.
TGATGTGCTCGCCTTTATCAATTCCATACAACCACCAAAGTTTCCTGGCCGCATCAATGCCGCCATGGCAGAGGATGGCAAGGCAATTTTTTCGGCCACCTGTAAAAAATGTCATGGCAGTTATGGCGATAGTGTGAGCTACCCTAACCTGCTTATACCGGAAGAAATCATCAGGACAGATTCTGCTTTGTACACAGCCAATTACAGCAATCCGCAAATGGTAAACTGGTTCAATAATAGTTGGTTTAGCACCGGCGATCATCCGGCAAAGCTGGTTCCTTATCGTGGCTATATAGCACCGCCGCTGGATGGCATCTGGATAACAGCACCTTACTTACACAATGGATCAGTGCCTGATTTGGAAACCGTTTTAAATAGTAAAAAAAGACCTAAATACTGGAAAAGAGGTTTTACCCGGATTGTCTATAATTATGATATACCAGGTTACAAATACGAAACAAAAAATGAGCCCGGCAACAATGAAGTGTACAACACAACGCAAAAAGGTTTCAGCAACGAAGGCCATTATTTTGGCGATAAATTATCCGATGCAGAGCGCCGTAACGTAATTGAATATTTAAAGACTTTATAAAAATATTTGGTAACCAGCCCATAACCCTGATTGGGCTTCAGTGGCGTCGCACGTCTCAAAATTTGTATTTCAATTACGCTTTTATCAAAACGTAGAAAGCAGCAAATAAAGGAAGGTATTTATCAAACTATTGGCTTTAAATTGTTACAAATTTCAATAACCTTGGCGGCGGCTGCAAGCCCCGGCGGTGGAGAGTAAAAGCATCCGGTTTTAAATTTAAAATCCTTTTTGTAACTTACAGCAAATAAACAGTTATGAATACTATCACCTTTCATCCACCCAAAACAATTTATGAAGTTTGGGAAAATCTTCCAGAAGGTACCCTTTGCCAGTTAATCAATAATAATTTAGTTATGAGCCCTGCACCAATAGATATTCACCAGGCAATTTTACTTAAAATCAGTCACAGAATATATTCGCATCTGGATCAACATCCAATCGGTGAAATCCGCATAGCGCCCTATGATGTATATTTTTCAAAGCGCAATATTTTTCAGCCTGATTTAATTTTTATCGCTAACAGCAATTTGCACCTGATTGAATCAAAAGGTTTGGTGGGTGTACCCGATCTGGTAATTGAAGTTTTATCACCCGGTACTGCTCATAAAGACGAAGGTGAAAAGAAAGACATTTATGAACAATATGGTGTACAGGAATACTACATCATACATCCGGAAACCAAAAATGTACAAGGCTTTATTTTAAGGGATAAGATATTTGTTGCATTGGATGAAACGACCGGTATGATTAATTCTGAGTTATTGCAAACAGCGATTGCATTTTAATTTTATATTTTATAAAACTTGTTCTAAAAAAAGGAGATACTAAAAAAGAAATGCAAAATATTGAGAAGAAATTGCAAAAAAAAGACTGGCGTAAATACAAAAAAATATTGTGGTGTAATAATTTAAAGGGAGATCCATTATCCATACAACAACAAATGAGAGATGAATGGAAATAAGTTTTTATTAGATACCAATACAGTACTTTACATTCTGAACGGAGACAAAACGCTTGCTGATTTTCTTTTTGAAAAACATTTGTATATCTCAATTATTACAAAGTTGCAGGCAATAAATTAAGGCATTCAAAAATATGACGAGTTCAGAATTTCAAACTTTATTAACTAACGCAACTAATATTGCATTCGACTTCGCAAAAAATTATGTAGTTGATGATTTACCTAATGACTTTAAATATACTGTACAACTAAATGTTTCACGAGATGATATTAATTTAAATCAATTTGACATTTATCCTAATGACAATGATAAAGTTGTTGATTTTATTGCCGCAGATAAAGTGGTCAATGTATTAAATCGTAAAGGAAAAGTTCCAGTGTGGATTGATATTTCAGTTGAATTTGTACATAAAAACTGTACAGTTTTTAGGCTTTTATGTGCAGGTAGATACTCCGATAATGAAAATGAATTTTATTACTTAAAAAATGCAACCGGCCCATTCGGAGTTAAAAGTCCGGCTTTCCCTATTGACTATGTTGAAGGCAAAAAATTTAAACTTAAATCAAAACATAAAAATTCGTTTCTTCAATGGCTGACAAAATCATGAGTACGACTGTTAGAGTTAGAAAATAATTGAAGTTCTGGGTTCAGTAGAAATCTGGGTTACAGCAATACAATTACCGGATAACAATAAATCTTCGCTTTAATAAAAGAGCAATTGAAAAAAAAATCTCAAACGGAGCGTCGCCACTAAAGTCCAATCAAGGCCCACCCGCCCGTTAACAAAATTTTCTCCTTTAAAAATTATCCTTTTTAACTACTTTGCGTTATAGGCTTTCAATGATCATTCAATAAAAAGGAAACATTTTTTTGAAACTACAATCCACCAAAGGTTATTCTATTATCCATGCATGGCTGGCCGCAAAAGGCCATCATCCTTTTCTTTTCCAGGAACAAACCTGGCAGGAGATCATCCAGGGTAAAAGCGGGCTGGTAAATGCTCCTACGGGTTGTGGTAAAACCTTTTCTGTTTTTTTAGGTGCGGTAATTGACTTCATAAATTGTCACCCGGATAATTATCAGACCAAAACAAAAAACGGTTTACAACTCATTTGGATTACGCCCCTGCGTGCATTGGCAAAAGACATTGGCCGGGCAATGGAAGAAGTAATTATACAATTAGGTATGAGCTGGAAAGTGGGCATCCGCAATGGCGACACAACCATCAGCGACCGGCAAAAACAAAAAAGGCAGATGCCCGAAGTACTGATTATAACGCCGGAAAGTTTGCATTTGCTGCTGGCACAAAAAAATTACCCGGAGGTTTTTGAATCTTTAAAAATTTTGGCAGTAGATGAATGGCACGAATTGCTTGGCAGTAAAAGAGGCGTCCAGGTAGAACTCGCCCTATCAAGAATTGTTGCGGTAAAAAAGAAATTAATTCAAAACAATTCCATCAGCATCTGGGGCATTTCGGCTACCATCGGCAATCTGGAACAAGCCAAAGATGTACTGCTGACTTCTTTAAAAACGCATGATGCAACTACAGGAAAAATTATAAAAGCCGTCATCCATAAAAACATCGAAATACAATCCATCATTCCGGATGAGATAGAAAAATATCCCTGGGCCGGTCACCTTGGATTGAAGCTGGTAGAAAAAGTAATTCCCATCATCAACAATAGTAAAACAACGCTTGTTTTCATCAACACCCGTGGCATGACGGAGAGATGGTACCAGGCTTTACTGAATGTGGCGCCGGAATTAGCGGGTGCCATTGCATTGCATCACGGCAGCATTGAGCAGGACTTGCGGCTATGGGTAGAAGACAACCTGCACACCGGCAAACTAAAAGCCGTGGTATGCACTGCCAGTCTTGATTTGGGCGTAGATTTTCGCCCGGTGGATACGGTGATACAGGTAGGCTCACCCAAAGGCGTGGCAAGGTTTTTACAACGGGCCGGCAGAAGCGGCCACCAACCGGATGCTACCAGCAAGATTTATTTTTTACCAACCCATTCGCTGGAACTGGTAGAAGCAGCGGCATTAAAAGAAGCCATCAGCCAAACATTTATTGAAAGCAGGGAACCCATGCTATTGTGTTTTGATGTGCTGGCGCAATACCTGTGTACGCTGGCAGTATCAGATGGTTTTATACCGGCTGAAATTTTTATAGAAATAAAAAACACCCATTGTTATTGCTTTATCACGGAAGACGAATGGCAGGAACTACTATTCTTTTTAACCGCTGGTGGTGCGGCTTTGCAGCAGTATGATGAATACAAAAAAATAGAAGTGGAAGATGGCGTTTATCGCATTACCAACCGGCGCATAGCCATGCGCCACCGCATGCATATTGGCACCATTGTTAGCGACTCTATGCTGAAAGTAAAATTTTTAAGTGGGGGCTATGTTGGCGTGATTGAAGAATATTTTATTTCGAGATTATTGCCCGGCGATGTATTTACGCTGGCCGGCAGAAACCTGGAGTTTGTAATGATAAAAGACATGACTGCCATTGTAAAAAAATCAACGTCTAAAAAATCAATTGTACCAAGCTGGAATGGTGGCCGCATGCCGCTTAGTGCCAACCTTGGCCAAATGTTACGTAAAACATTTGACAAAGCTTTTGAAATGAATGGCCGCACACTTAGTAAAAAAGAAAGGCTGGATAATCCTGAGTTGTCGGTGTTAAAACCACTGTTTGATTTACAGGAAAGTTTGTCGCATATACCCAAAGAAAATGAACTGCTGATAGAACATATTGCAACCAAAGATGGGTTTCATTTATTTGTTTACCCCTTTGAAGGCAGGCTGGTACACGAAGCAATGGCTGCCATTCTTGCATATCGCATTAGCCGGATTACGCCCATCACTTTCAGTTTTGCAATGAATGATTACGGGTTTGAATTATTGAGCGATCAGCCAATACCGGTAGATGATACCAACGTGTATGAATTGTTTAGCCCGGACAATCTTTTTTCAGACATTCAGCGGTCAGTGAACAGCGTGGAAATGGCCAAAAGAAAATTCAGGGATGTAGCAGTGATTGGTGGATTAATATTTCAGGGAACACCGGGAGAATATGTAAAAACGAAACACCTGCAAAACAGTGCCAGCCTGCTGTTCAGTGTTTTTAGTGAGTACGATCCCAAAAACATTTTATTAAGACAAGCATACCAGGAAGTACTGTACCAGCAGATGGAAGAAGTAAGATTGCGCAATATGCTGCAACGCATACAAAATGGCTCGATCGTTATACAATTTCCAGCCAGGCTTACCCCCTTTTGTTTCCCGTTAAAAGTAGACAGCATGAGAGAAAATATTTCTTCAGAACAACTGGAAGACAGGGTAAAAAGAATGCAGGCCCAGTTGGAAAAGTAACAAGCCTCCCCGCCCTCCAAAGGAGGGTTCTGGTAGTATAATTATTTAAAGGACTTTAAAATATGCCAGAGTCCGGAACCCTCCTTTGGAGGGCAGGGAGGCTAATAAATTAAATGTTTTTTTTGCATCAGGTAAAGTATAATAAATATTATAGGAAAAACAATTCCAATTAAAGCAAAGCCTTTAAACATACCAGCTCCAATAAATAAAATGCCTCCAACAACCGGTAACACTTCCCCTACCAGCCAAAGTATAAAACCCTGCTTTTTTAACTTCCGCATTTCTAACGCTCCATACAAACAAAGTGCAACACCTACAATTGTTAACAGCATAATGGGTAATTTATTTTCCATAGATTTCCTGGACAATTCCAGCATATCCGGCCCCATCAGATTCTTCGCCCATGCAGGCGCTTCAGTCATTTTACTCTGCGCATCTACCACGTTTTTATACGATTTTTCGGCATTGAAATAAGTCCACAAAGCACCTATAAATCCTAATCCGCTACCAATAAAAGTTAAAATAGTCAATACATTTAACCCTGAAGGCAAGGCTGGCTTTTGGCCTTGTGCAAATTCCAAAACATCCGAAGTTGAGTTAGTGTCATTCATACTATAAATTTTTACCTAAAGTAGATACTTATTTTTTCATTTCAAAACCATTCTTAAATTGATTTACTTTTTATCCTGTTTACCTTTGCCTGCATGTCTCTTGTAATTCCACACACCATATTAAACAATACCTTTTTACTATCGGCAGATCGTTGTATTTTTTGGGAAGAAGAAAAAACCTTAATTCTTTCTGATCTGCATTTGGGCAAGACCGGTCATTTCAGAAAATCCGGCATTGCCATACCACAGGCCGTTTTTAAAGAAGATATGCAAAGGCTGGTAACCCAATTGCAGCTTTTTAAACCAGCGCAAATCATCATTATTGGCGATATGTTTCACAGTGAAGCCAACAAGGAGCACGACTTTTTTTTAAAATGGCGGCAGGATTTTTCTTCTCTGCCCATTCATTTGGTAAAAGGCAATCATGATATTTTAAAAAAGGAATGGTATGCCCTTGCAGACATCACGATTCATACATGCGAAATGGCAATCGGCAATTTTATTTTTGTACATGATGTGTATGATTGCACCATTCCGGAGCACGGTTATATTTTTAGTGGCCACATTCATCCCGCTGTAACTATCCGTGGATTGGGAAAACAGTCATTAACTTTCCCCTGTTTTTATTTTGGCAAACAGTATGCGGTATTGGCCGCCTTTAGCAAATTTTCCGGCACATTTACCATTGAACAAAAAGCGGGTGAAAATGTTTTCGCATTGGTAAAGCAAACCATCATTTCAATTTAATGACGAACAAAATGTTGAAAATTGCATACGATTCTATCTATGCACATCCCCTGCCGGAAGGCCACCGGTTTCCGATGTTAAAATATGAACTGATACCAGCACAATTATTACATGAAGGAAGCATTACTCCTGATAATATTTTTTCACCAGGTATTTGCCCGGATGAAATTATTTTATTGACACACGAAAAAGATTACTTAGAAAGAATACACAACCAAACGCTGTCGGCTAAAGAGCAGCGCCACATTGGCTTTCCGCAATCCCCTGCATTAACGTTGAGAGAACTGATGATT
>JAYUBR010000348.1:0-1945 GCA_043740775.1 Ferruginibacter sp.
GTAATAAATTTTTCTACCTCTTCTGCACTTCTTCCGCCCCATTGGGCAATGATGATGATCTGTGTATTGGTTACATCCGGAAACGTTTCTATCGGTGTATTTTTATAACTGATAACCCCGATTACTACCAGGATACCGGTTAAGAAAAACACCAGTATACGGTGCCGTAAAGAAAAGTGTATTATTTGTTTGATGAACTTATTCATAACCTGTGTAAAAAACTTTTAGAGAAAGCTGTTGTGAAATGGGATAGTCTTTTATTTTTCGGTCAGTGCTTTAAAAAATAATATCTGGTTGGCAGAAATTACTTTTTCGCCAACCTGCAAACCAGATTTCAGGTAAGCCTTATCGCCGGAAATTTTTAGTATTTCTACCTGCTGTACTTTTAAATCGCATTTGCCGTGATATACTACAACGTAATTATTTCCATTCTCAGAAATGATTGCTGCCGAAGGAATATTAATGGCATGCTGACCTTCTTTATTTTGTACGGTTATGTTAGCAAACATCTCTGGCTTTAACTGCAGGCTTTCATTTTTAAGCCTTACCCTTATCTTCATTACTTTGGTTTCGGGGTCTAATATCTGGCTTACTTTATCAACAACACCTGTAAAAATTTTATCCGGATAAGCAAGTGTGGTAACAGTGGCTGCATAGCCTTCTTTTACTTTTGCAATGTCTGTTTCGTACACGTTTGCCCAAACCCATACCTCGCTGATATCACCAATGGTAAACATATTCTCGCTGTTATCATTACGGATAAATGCACCGGCACTGATCTTTTTTTCTACCACGTAACCTGCAATGGGTGCGGTTATTACATAGGTTCCTCCTGCATTCGTGTGTCCGCCGCCGTTAATGCTGATCTGTTCTTTTAATTTTTGTACGGCCGTCAATGCCTTACTATAATTTTCTTTTGCTTCAATGTATCCCCGCTCGCTGGCAATACCATTTTTGTATAAAGATTCTTCATTATCCAATTGCTTTTTTGCAATGGTTACATCATTACTTGAAGTAGAAAGGTCACTGTAATTACCCGCCACTTCCACACTTTTAATTTCAGCCAATACCTGTCCCTTGCTCACCTTATCGCCCTGGGATACTTTTACTTCCATTACTTTACCGCTGCTGAAAGGAAAAACTTTTACCACTTTGCTATCACTAAAACTTATCTCGCCCGAAAGTTTTAATTCGTTTTCAATATTGCCGCTGGATGCAGAATCTATGTGTATAATCTGCTCCATAGAATCCGTGATACAAATTTTTGCGGAAGGATCTGCTTCGGTAGCTTTTTTTTGGGTACAGGAAAATAAAATCAAAGCAGAAAAAAACAATGTGGTTACCGGGGCTATTTTCATTTTATATTGATGAGGTTATTATAAGTGTTGTGTTTTAAAAAAGTGGTAAGTGCTTTTTAAATGCATGCTTAATAAATTCTTTTTATGTTTGCCGCATACGGTAAGCATTTATCAAATTAATCAAGCCTGATAATATCATTACCAACAGTGTAGTTAAGGTCTTCCGCAGCATGTATCAATCCATTGTGTTGCTCAATCAGTTTTAATTTAGTGTCTTTATACGCATCCATAAAATCAATAAATTCCAGCAGGCTCAACTGCCTGTTCTGGTAGCTTTTGAGCATGTTGGTAAAAAGGGTATCGTATTGTTGGGAAAAGTCTAATTGCCCGCGGTTATTTACGCCCTGGTAAAAAACAAATTTGCTTACCGCAGATACAATATCATTTTTAATTTTTGCATTGGTAAAATCTGTTACTGCCTGTTGTTGTTGTATCAAAAATTTAGCAGAAGCAATATTGCCCTGGTTGCGGTTAAAAATATTCAGGGGCAGTGAAATAGCCAGTCCAACATAGTTTGGAGCATAGCTGCTGCGTTGGTCAAATTCAGTACCAACGCTTACATCCGGCTTAGCCAATGCTTTTTGATA
>JAYUBR010000349.1:0-1943 GCA_043740775.1 Ferruginibacter sp.
TGTAGCTACAGGATTGGCGATGCCAGCATTGGTAAGTCCGGTTGATGGAGACCAGTTGTAATTATTTCCTCCGCTGGCGGTTAGCTGCACAGATTTACCGGCACATATCGCTGTATCATTATTTGCTTTTACAACCGGGTGATCCACAGTAATAATAACACTGTCACGTTTAATTAAAACAGGCGAAAACGAAATGTCATCCAGCCCAAAATCATTGCCCTGTACAATGGTATTTTTATTTACAATGGCAATGTTGGCGATGGTGTTATTGCCAGAGTTCCAGGTGGTATAAAACTGTGTCCAGGTGCAGGTAGGTAAAGTTGCGGTGATTAAAGTTCCCACCTCACCACCGTTAATTGAAAAGCGGAGTTGTGCAGGGTTAGGTGTGTACAATGCCTCTATCCAGGTAGAAAAAGCATAGTTGGTATTTGGAGTAACGGTAACTGTTTGATTCCATACAAGTACATCTGCCATAGGCGCTCCATTTACCAGCATCATGCCGCCGTTGCCCGAGGTATGATCGCCGCAGGGACTGAGCGCCCCATTCCAGTTTGAAGGGTTTGGTCCAACAAAATACTGGCCTTCTGTAATATTGGGACTGGCAAAATTATATTGAGAAGTAAAGCCTGTATTGCCTGCACTAAAATCACCATTGGTAATAATATTGCTACCCGGTATTTCAGCGGTGAAGAAATAGGTAATAGTTACTGGGGTATTTGTTGTGGGATTTGCTAAAGTCGGGTCGTTTAAATAAGTAGTCGGCGACCAGCAAAAGCTGAGCGATGGTACCGTAAGCAATTGTTTGGCGATACCAAAACAAATAGTGGTATCGTGGGTGAGTACAATGTCCTGGCGATGAATATTTATAGAAATATTCTTCGTAATGGTATCCGTACAAGCGCCATTTTGTGCAGTGTATTTTATCGCATAAGTGCCGGTGCTACTGTAAAGATGAGTCGGTTTTATGCCAGTTGCAGATGTACCATCTCCGAATAGCCATAATGGATTTACAGGAGCATCGCCAATACCTGAAAACTCCACGTTTAGTGGGTTACAGGCATTTTGGTGGTAAGAAAAATCAACACCGGTGCCAGTGACAAGTACATTTTTTTTGACACTATCTATACAACCTTTATTGTCCATTACAGTTAAAGAGACAATATAAGTTCCGGGTGTAGTATAGGGATGAGTTATCACTGATTCATTACTGGTTTTCCCGTCACCAAAGTCCCAAAGCCATGTTCTGATAGAATAATTCTGGATATAGGCAAGGCCAATAAATTCAAATGAGCTACAGGATTTTGGAGTGACCTTGATAACAACTGAATCAATATTTTTTCTGAAAGGTTTTGTATCAATTGGAAGGGAGAGATTAAATAAATTAATACCCGTTTTCCCTGCTGCAGAACCCCATGGGTTATTGTTATCAGCAGGTATTACTCCGTTGATTCCCCCGGTTAAAATAGTAGAAACAGTTCCAGGTAAAGAGGGATTACCAAGCCATGTTACTCCAGCACCCCCGCCTCCGCCCGGACCGATTCTTCCTGCACCTGCAGATGGATCAAAAATAGACAGATCAGCTCCTTTTCCTCCGGCAACATTTAATTGAGCAGGGGTAAGGTAATTGCTGGTACTGATTAAGATCGTTCCACCGCCACCGCCACCGCCACCACCATCATGGCAGATACCGTAAGGCGGCGATGAACACTGCGGAGCATTCCCACCATTTGAAACAATATTGTATCCGTTTGTTTTTAAATAATTTGAACGTATAAGGATGATACCTCCGCCATTTCCACCCCGCATATCCGAACCCCCTCCATTATCAACATGACCGGATCCGCCACCTCCACCCAAAAAAATTTTATTTTGGGAATTGTTGTAAAGAAGGTTGTTTGCGCCAATGCCTCGATTGTCGAATGGCGCACTTCCGCAAGCCTCCA
>JAYUBR010000350.1:0-6583 GCA_043740775.1 Ferruginibacter sp.
TCACTGATGGCCGCCCAGGTGATTAACTTTTTTACCCGATTATCCTTTGCTGCCTGTAGTATGACAATACCGCCGCCCATGCTATGCCCGATTAAATAAACAGCAGTATAGTCAATCGCCCGCCGGTAAGGGTTTTCTTTAACACTTACCCAATCAATTACCCTTTTTAAATCATTTAGTTCTGTTGAATAATTATTATTTCCAAATGCTTCCAGGTCGGCAAATTCTTCCGGGTGTTGCGGTGTGGTGCCATTGTGCGAAAAATTAAATTTTACAAATACCAATCCCTGCTTCGCAAATTTTTCAGCAATCAGGTCAAAATTACCCCAATCTTTAAATCCGTTAAATCCATGTGCATAAATCACCACTGGTTTTTGTTCCTTTTCTTTTTCAAAAAAAATATCCAGTGTAATTTGGCGGTTACCGGTTCCCGTTATTAGTATATTTTTTATTGTATGTATGATATTTAAAATTAAGGGATTTATAAAAAGCGGATACTATTTATTAGTTGAACATTCAATGCAACTGCTGAAAAATTATTTTACTGTTCCTTCAGAACAGGCATTGTAACAGATTCTATGCTTGTAAAAAGTACAGCAACAATATAAATGGGATACCCAATGATGGGAATCATTGACGGGTACTGAGAGCCATTTCCTTTTGTATGCTGATTTTGCCAGTAATTACAATCCATTTAAAAAGTAAAAGAAACAATATCTCCTTAAAAAATAAATGCAGAAAAAAACGCACAATTATTCAATGCAATGCTATATTTTTATTTAACCGCATCGTATTGCAAAGGATGTGTTACAGGATGTTTACAAAAAGCGAACATCATTCAATAATGCTGATAAGCAATGTTTAAAAGATATTAATGAAAAAAAGGATCATATTGACTGATGTATTTTTTACCGGCCTGCTTTTAATTTTACTGGCAACAAGCTTTATTTCTTATCAGCGCATTAACTCGCAAAATGATGCAGAAAACTTATTAAATAAAAGTTACCAGGTAAGCAATAAACTAAATCTTGTTTTAGTAAATATATTAAATGCAGAAACAGGCCAACGGGGATACCTGCTTACAAAAAAAATCACTCTTTTGCAACCCTATTATGGTGCATTTGAAAAAGTAAAAAAAAATATTGAAGATGTAAAAATACTCATTGGTAAAAATGATGCCCAGCAAAAAAATGTGGAAATTTTATCTGTATTGATTAAAAAACGATTCGATGTTTTAGGCTCCCTTTTAAGCCAATCAATGGGCGGGCGTAATTTAAAAGATAGCTTGATTGAATACCTGGAAAAAGGTAAAATTGCCATGGATGAAATAAGGAATCATGTTGCAGTGATGACGCAGATTGAAAACGATTTATTATTACACAGAACATTACAAAAAGACCACACCGCTTTCATAACTCCGCTTTATTCCTTATTGCTTTCGCTGATAGCCATCACTATCGTAACCATTGCTTATTTCAGGCTTAGAAACGAAATGCATTTACGCATTAAGGCAGAAGACAATGAGGCCTTAGCGCAGGAGCTGCAAAAAGCCACTAAACACTTTGCAAACGAACTGGAAATTAAAGTATCTGAAAGAACGGAAGCATTAAAAAATTTAAATGAACAGCTAAAACTCACGAATAGCATTTACGCCAATGCCGAAAAAAATGCATTGATCGGCAGCTATTCATGGAACCTGCAAACGGGCGAGCTCAAATATTCAGATAATCTTTTCCGGCTGCTTGGGTACGAGCCACAGGAGTTTGTTCCCAGTTTTGAAAAATTTATCAGTTTTATTCATCCTGATGACAAAGAACAGGTAATAAAAGACGGCAAAGAAACATTTGAAAAGCATACACTGGTTGAACATATTTACCGCATTATTACTAAACAACAAACTATTATTTACTGCAGATCCAGCGGTGCGTTTATACAAAATGAAAACGCAGAATTGCTGGTAAGCTCAGTCCAGGATATTTCAAAAGATATTTTATTAAATGATACCCTGGCTGCAAAAAACCTGGAACTGGAACGCAACAATGAAGAACTGGAGTCATTTACTTACATTGCTTCGCACGATTTGCAGGAACCTTTGCGTAAAATACAATCTTTTAGTAAGCTCATTCTTACAAAAAAAGAAGATGCCGATTTGTCAGAAACGGGAAAGGATTATTTTACAAGAATCATTGCTGCCGCAGCCCGTATGCAAAACCTGATACAGGCGTTATTAAGTTACTCCAATGCCAATAATTCAGAAATTAAATTTATCCGGACCGATTTAAACAATGTTGTGGAGGAAGTAAAGAATAATCTGGCAGAAATACTGGAAGAAAAAAATGTAACCATTGAAACAAATAATTTGCCTGTACTGAATGTAATACAAATACAGTTTTTACAACTGTTCTCCAATATTATTCATAATGCAGTTAAATATAGCAGAAAGGATGTGCCACCTCATATTATCATTACAGCCTCCCTGCTTTCTGAAGAAGGAATGAAAACAGATCATCCCGGAATGAAAGGAAAATTCTGGAAAATTTCTATAGCTGACAATGGAATAGGTTTTGAACAACAATACGAACATAAAATTTTTGAGTTGTTTCAACGGCTGCACGGCAGAACAGCTTATGAAGGAACCGGCATTGGACTGGCTATTTGTAAAAAAATAATGCACCATCACAATGGGTTTATAACGGCAAAAGGGCAAAGCGGTACAGGGGCCGTTTTTAGCTTATATTTACCATACCAAATTAATGTGCAGGAAATTCAGTACTAAATCCGTAATTTGATAATACCCCAACTAACAAAGTAAACAAATGACCAAAAACATAGAGCATATTTTAGTGGTAGATGATGATGAAGATGATCAGATGCTGTTTAAAGAAGCTTTAAAACAGATAAATAGTTTAGTAAATTGTGAGATTGCTTTCAATGGCGCAGAAGCTTTGGCAAAATTAAAAACGATGCCTGTGCCGGATATTATTTTTCTTGATCTCAACATGCCTGTTATGAATGGTTTTGAATGTTTGCGTGCTATAAAAAAAGAACAAATATTTCAGGATATACCCGTGATAATTTTTACCACTGCCAATGATAATGCTACCATTGAGCAAAGCCGTAAATTAGGTGCAACTGCCTTTTTTCATAAACCGATTGATTTTAATAATTTACTCAATAAGCTTCAACAGTTGCTTACATCTACCCCATCTGATACCACTGAGCAACCTTCTTCAACTCCCGGTTTTTTAATTTAAGGGCATCTCTAAAAACTCTCCTTTCCTCTCTTCTGGAGAGGAATTAAAGGTGAGGTCAAATAAAAAATGAGTTTTTAGAGATGCCCTTAAAACTCTCCATTTTTAAACCTTCTCCTCTCATAAATTACTCACTGCTTTTATGTAAATACTGTGCAATCATTTTTGAACAATAGGGCAACGGTAATGGTATCTTTCGTAATTTAGCTTCCGGGCAATGGTGCAATTTTTTCAATTATTCTGCCACAATATCAATAACCCAATTATGAATACCAGTCTGCAACTTCTAAAGATTTTAGTAGTAGAAGATGATGAAGATGATTTTTTTCTGATCAGTGAGTATTTTAAAAATATTACAGTGTGGACTTTTGAAATAAAATGGGTACAGAGATATTCCAATGCATTAGATGAGTTGTGCAACAACAACTATACCTTATGCTTTTGCGATTACAGTCTTGGTGCAAAAAATGGCATCAACCTTATTAAAGATGCGGTAGCAAAAAACATATTTACGCCCATTATTTTATTAACCGGCAAGGGCAATTACAATATTGATATAGAAGCCACAAAGGCCGGTGCTTTTGATTATCTTATAAAAGCACAACTAGATGAAGATAAACTGGAACGAACCATCCGGTATACATTGGAGCGTATCCGCAACATGCAGATAATACAGGAAAACGAACGGCGTTACCGCAGCATTTTTGAAAAGTCGAAAGACATTGTTTTTATTGCAAAACCAGATACAACACTTGCCAATATTAACTATGCAGTTACAGATATTCTTGATTTTGATGTGGCCGGTTGTATAGGCAAACCCTTAAGTGATTTTTTAAAAAATCCTGCGGATATGACTCATTTTTTAAAGCAGGTAAAAACGAATGGAGAAATAGAAAATTTTGAACTGGATTTTATTACTGCCGGCAAAGAAATTAAAACCTGTTTAATATCTGCTTCTATTGAAACCGACAGCGAAAATGAACCTTACCTGCAGGGAATAATTCATGATATTACGGATTTAAAAAAGGCAGAAAAAGCGAGTTTGCGGGCAGAAAAACTGGCTGCATCCGGACGCTTTATTCTTACCCTGGCACACGAAGTAAGAAACCCGCTGAACAATATTAAACTGGCTGCAGAAAATTTGCAGGAGACAACCATAAACGAAGAAGATATTTTTTTTCTTGACATTATACAGCGCAACAGCCAGCGCATCAACGATCTTATTACCGAACTATTGCAAAGCTCAAGACCAGCGGATATGAATTTAACTGACGTGTCGTTACATGGCCTGCTGGACAAAGTAATAGCAACTGTACAGGATAAACTGGTATTGCGCAATATCTGTCTCGTTACAAATTACAATCATCAAGATACAATCATCAGGGCAGATGCGGCAAAACTTGAAATGGCTATTTTAAATATCCTGGTAAATGCCATTGAAGCGGTAGCAGATACAACAGGTTTAATAGAGGTAAAAACCATTGTTCAAAACAACCAGGCGGGTTTGCTGATAAGTGATAACGGATATGGCATCAGCCCGGAGAATAAAGAAAAATTATTTGAGCCATATTTTACTTCCAAGCGAAATGGTATTGGCCTGGGATTGTCCACTACATTCAATATTCTTAAAAGTCACCATGCAAAAATAGATGTGCATTCCCAGGTACAATCCGGTACTATATTTTCTGTTATGTTTAGTGAATAAAAATTAAATGGGCAGGCTTATTACAACCCTTCAATAGAACGAATGATTTCATGTTGAAGCGATTTTGTTAAAAATTCTTAAAATGTAATTATTCAACTACACTGCAATACTATTCCTTCTACAATTTTTATTATAATTTATAACGTTCTTCATCTATTATCATATAGCTATTCCTGATTTTTATATATCCAATTGTAAATCCTTAAAAACTCTTGAAAGATAAGTCCATCTTCCATCTGTAGTTTTGCAAAAAGCCCTATGATCAAAAATTTAAAACTATTTCTACTGGTTGTTTTTCAGGGTTGCTTTTTTTGTGGTTATCCGCAAAACCTTCACCTGCAGTTTGATCATATCGGCACAGCTAGTGGTCTTTCAATAAGCAATGTGCAATCCATTGTACAGGATAGCCGCGGCTTTATGTGGTTTGGCACAACGGATGGATTGAATAAATATGATGGTTATAGGTTTACAGTTTATAAAAATGATCCTGCAGATTCAAACAGCCTCACCAATAATTATTTACGGAGTATTGCAAAAAGTAAAAACGGCGACCTGTGGGTGGCCACGCTGGGAGGCGGGGTTTGCCGGTACAACCACAACAAGGAACACTTTGAAAGATACCGCCACAACCCCAAAAATATAAACAGCATTACAGATGACAATGTTAACGCCGTGTTGGAAGATGAAGAAGGAAATGTATGGATAGGCACATCTACCGGGTTGGATATGCTTGAACAAAAGACAAAAAAATTTGTACATTTTTTATCGTTGAAAGACAATAAAAACACTTTAAGCGTCAATAATGTAAAAAATATTTTTGAAGATTGTAAACATAATTTGTGGATAGCCACAGTTAATGGCGGCATCAATTTATTTAACCGGAAGTATAAAACATTTACACGTTTTATGCATGATGAAAAAAATCCGGCTTCTATTTCAAGCAACAATATTATTACCATTTTTGAAGACAGTGAAATGCGTTTATGGCTAGGCACTGATGGCGCAGGCATGGATTATTTAGACCGGCAAACAGGCGTTTTTCATCACTATAAAAAAGATGAGAACAATGCAAACAGTTTAGCGGCCAATGCAGTGTATGCATTTAATGAAGATACCGATAAGAATTTGTGGATTGGTACAGAGAATGGCGGACTATCTGTTTTCAACATCAAAAGCGATTCCTTTATCACTTATAAAAATGATGAAATTGACAGGGAAAGCATCAGCAATAATTCATTGTACGCAATTTTCAGAGATAACAAAAACAACATGTGGATTGGGAACTACTCCAGTGGTATTGATATGTATAATAGTGATAAAGGAAGCTTCGTTCATTACAAACACATGCAGCAAAAAAGCAGCCTGAGCAACAACAGTGTGCTGTGTATTTTTGAGGATTCAAAACAAAATATATGGATCGGCACAGACGGAGGCGGGCTGGATTTATTTAACGCAGCAAGCGGACAATTTACACACTTTAAACATGATAAAAACAACAACCAGAGCATTTGCGGAAACTATGTTCTTTCCACAATTGAAGACAGTAAGGGAAAAATATGGATAGGCACCTGGGCCGATGGCATAACAGTATATGATCCCATTGGTAAAACTTACCGTCATTTTAAAA
>JAYUBR010000351.1:0-1939 GCA_043740775.1 Ferruginibacter sp.
GCGTTATTTCGGGTAAGATGACCGTAACAATGAACGGCCAGGAATACACACTGCAGCAGGCTTCAAAGTTCCTGCAAAGCCACGACAGGTCTGTAAGAGAAGAAGTATACAGAAAAATACAGGAAAGAAGGTTACAGGATAAAGATGCGCTGAATGAGTTGTATAACCAACTAATACAGAAACGTACACAGGAGGCCATCAATGCAGGGTTCTCAAATTACCGTGATTATCGTTTTAAAGAACTGGGAAGATTTGATTATACCAAAGAAGATTGTTTTGCATTTCATGAAGCAGTAAAGCTTCATGTACTACCGTTGGTGAATGTTATTTATGAAAAGAAGAAAAAGAAACTGGGACTCGATACTTTACGTCCCTGGGACATTGATGCAGAACCTTCAGGCACAGAACCTTTAAGGCCTTTTAAAGCAAGTGAAGAACTGATTAGTAAAACAATTGACTGCTTTACAAAGCTTCGCCCGTTTTTTGGCGATTGTTTAAAAAAAATGCAAGAATTAAAACACCTTGACCTGGAAAGCAGGATTGGCAAGGCTCCAGGAGGATACAATTGTCCGCTGGCTGAAAGCGGCGCTCCTTTTATATTCATGAATGCATCGGGCCAGATGAATGATGTAACCACCATGGTGCATGAAGGTGGCCATGCGGTACATTCTTTTTTAGCCCATCCACTCGCATTGTCGGGCTTTAAAGAATACCCGATGGAAATAGCCGAAGTTGCCAGCATGGCAATGGAATTGTTCAGCATGGAAAACTGGGAAATGTTTTTCAATGATCAGGAAGAATTAACACGTGCAAAAGAACACCAGTTGGAAAGAGTCATCACCATTTTTCCCTGGATTGCCATCATTGATAAATTTCAACATTGGATATACGAAAACCCACAGCATACGCAGGAGCAAAGAACCTTTCAATGGAATGAAATAATAAGGGAATTTCAGGATAGTGTAATTGATTACAGCGGACTGGAAGAATACCGCAGCAATGCATGGCAGCGCCAGTTGCATTTATTTGAAGTGCCTTTTTATTACATTGAATATGGTATTGCACAATTGGGCGCTATCGGGATGTGGATGCAGTTTAAAAATAATAGTGAAAAAGCATTGGATAATTATTGCACCGCATTAAGCCTGGGGGCTACCAAAACATTACCAGAATTATATACAACTGCAGGATTAAAATTTGATTTTTCACCTGCACAAATAAAAGTGCTGATGGAATTTGTAAAAGAAGAGATGGATCGGTTAAATTAATAGCTGTATTATTTTTATTGCTGGCAGTCATTACAAATGCCATTTACAACCATGGCTGCATGGTAGGGCTTAAATCCTTTTGGAAGTTTTACCAGCGGAACGGTTACTTCCTCAAGGCAAATAGTTTTACTGCAATCATCACAAACAAAATGTACATGATCATCATGATGATGCCCTGCTTCACAATTGTCTTTACACAAAGCGTATAAAATAGAATTGTCTGTTGTGGGTATGATATGTATTATTCCTTTATCAACAAATGTTTGCAGCGTACGGTACACCGTAACCCGGTCAAAAATTTCACCGGTACTTTTTTCAATATCAGCATGGGCCAATGCACCATTACTGTGTAAAAAAAGTTCAAGTATTTTTTTACGCCCATCGGTTACGCTTAGCTGATTTTTTTTCAAAATATTAAGTAGCGTTTCCATTGTAATTTTTTTAAATGATAAAACCCCATCTGTTATTTTACACCGCTTTGCTGTATAAAATTAGCATTTATTAATAGCCTTTCAATGCCCTGTTCTGATGTTTTTCTTTTAATAATCCGGCAATATCTTTTAGTAATTTCTGCATCTCCGCCTCTTTCAATCCATCATAAATACCCCTCACCCTGGTTTGCTTATCCATCAGGGCAAACAACTGGGTATGGATGAACTGGTCAGCAATAT
>JAYUBR010000352.1:0-1937 GCA_043740775.1 Ferruginibacter sp.
GATTAAATATTGTGTAAACTGATTACCTGACTGATTTTGTAAGTTGCAAAATTACAGCATCATAACAATATTTGATGCTATTATGTTCGTTACTTTGCAACTGTGGAAAAGCTGGGAATAAGTAAGTCCGGAAATTCCGCATAACATTTCACCAACATCCATCATGAGCGAAGAACTTTTAAGAGCCTGGGAAAAAAAATCAGGCGACAGATATAAATTATATAAAAATTATTTGCACCGGGCAGATAAGAATACCGTGCTGAAAGCCTTGCCGGAACTGCATGAAGAAGCATTTAGTAAAATTGATTGCCTTCAATGCGGTAATTGCTGCAAGGGATATTCGCCCCGTTTAAAAACGCCGGACATTAAAAGGATTGCCAGATATTTAAAAATGAAAGAAGGCGATCTGATAAATGATTATTTAAGAGTAGATGTAGACGGTGATTATGTAATGCGTACAGCACCCTGCCCGTTTCTGGGCGAAGACAATTATTGCAGCATTTATGAAGTACGCCCATCTGATTGTGCACGTTTTCCTTACACCAATGAAGATGTGTTATTAAAACGACAACCACTCACATTAAAAAACTCTACTTTCTGCCCCATCGTTTATTATGTATTGGAAAAGTTAATGGCTACTGCAAAGTAATTTCAGACTTGAAATTTGTGAACTATCAAAATGATCTACTCCAATATCCCAATATCAATATCACTTAGCGGTAAGTTCTTCATATGCGGCTGTAAGCGGCCTTTCAATGCCATCACCTTTCCATTCAGGAGCACCGGGTATCTCGGTTGCTTTTATTATTTCTTCTTTTGTTTTACCTGCTTTAATCTGTGCTTCGGTAAACAATAAAACTTTGCTTAAATAATCACTAAAAGCCCGGATGTCGGCTTTTGTAATAACAATATCATATCCATCGCCGGCATGACCGCAAACAAAAGTGGTTTTGTCATTAAACGTTTTGCCGGCCTTGTCCAGTACCTGTATCCAGCTTGCAATATTGGCACCTGCAGAGCGGTCAACAAATGGGTGGCGGCGGTTAAAAACCAAGTCGCCTGCATGAACGATATTGGATTTTTTAAAATGCACAAAGCTGTCACCGTTGGTATGCGCTGCGCCAAAATAATGCATGCAGATTTCATCTTTTCCAACAGGCTGACATATGGTAGTGGCGTAGGTTTTATCGGGATACAACTGTTGATCTTCCGTCTTTTTTTCTTTAGCTACATTTTCCTGGTTGCTCTTGCTATTTTCATGGGCCAGTACATGTGGCACCAAACCTTTAAAAGAAATGTTACCCGCTGTATGATCGCTGTGATGGTGTGTATTTATCAGCAGTTGAAATGGTAGCTGGCTCCTTTTTTTTAATTCATCAATCAGGTGTTGCGATTGTTCGGGAAATTGAGAATCTACCACTACCAAACCTTCTTTACCAATCATAAATAAAATGGTTCCACCCTTTTCTGTAAATACCCCCATGGTATCATTCAGCATTTTTATTTTCCAGGCCGGATCGGCTAAAAATTGCGCCAGGGTTTTATTACTTAAAAAAGCCAGGCTTGCCAATGTGAGGCTGGTATTGCGAAGGAAGTTTCTGCGTTGCATGGAAATGTTTATTAACTATTAAATAAAAAAGGTAAGGTACGATTTTTTTATATGTTTCTATGCGGTCTTCGCTTTGATAAAAGGTAAATAGCAGCATTGCCGATGAAAGGATTGCGACGCAAGGATGATGCTATAAAAAAATGAAGCTGGTATAAAAATTAACCTTTCAAAAATTAAATCAAAGAATTGACTACTCCAAAAGTTCCTCTTCGAGAAGATGTAGAGGGGTGCTAATACTCAAGCTTTTTCAAAGATGGCGCTTTTATCCAGGTAGCTATCACCACAAAAATAGTCATGCAACCGCCGAATACTACGGAGGGAATAACGC
>JAYUBR010000353.1:0-1932 GCA_043740775.1 Ferruginibacter sp.
ATCAATAAAAACTGGCTCACGGGTGCTGTTTCTATCGTGATAAAAGATAACCAGGTTGTTCAATACAAAGGCTATGGATATGCAGATGTGGCTACTAAAAAGCCAATGCAGAAAGACCAGATATTTCGCATTATGTCGCAAACAAAAGCAATTACAAGTACGGGCATTATGATTTTATACGAGCAGGGGAAATTACTGCTTGATCAACCTGTTTCTGAATTTATTCCGGAGTTTAAAAACCCCATTGTGCTGGATAAATTCAACGATGCTGATTCAACCTACACGACAGTTGCAGCAAAAAGAGAAATCACTTTTCGTGACCTGCTTACGCATACGTCGGGACTTGACTATACGGATATTGGCAGCTCTAAAGTAATGGGTGTTTATACAAAAAATCATATCCCATCGGGGCTTGGTTATTTTGATGCCAGCCTGCTTGAACGGATGAAGGCACTTGGGAAACTTCCATTGTCTTTTCAGCCGGGAGAAAAATGGCAGTATGGTTTAAACAGCGATTTGCTGGGCTGTTTAATAGAAGTGATCAGCGGGATGAGCCTTGAAGCATTTTTAACCAAAAATATTTTTGACCCACTTGGCATGAAGGATACTTATTTTAATGTACCGGCAGCAAAAGCAAACCGTTTGGCAACCGTTTATACGGAGGATTCCTTGCATCATGTTATTAAATGGAGCCACTGGTTCCGAAATATAGATCCTGATTATCCCACTATGAATAAACATTATTTCTCAGGCGGTGCAGGCCTTTCTTCCACTGCTTATGATTATGCTGTTTTTATGCAGATGTTGTTGAATGGCGGCATATACAATGGCCATACTATCCTTTCCAAAAGAATAGTGCAAATGATGACCAGCGGCCAGTTAAAAGAAGACTTGTTTGGCGACGACAATTTTGGATTAGGCTTTGCTATTACTTCAGAAAAATCTGCCGCGAAAGGACCACGTAATGCCGGCTCTTTTGCATGGGGCGGATATTATGGCACTACTTATTGGGCCGATCCAAAAGCGCACCTTGTTTGTCTTTTTATGACACAGCAAAACCCAAACACACATGGAGATGTAGAAGCAAAATTTGAATCGCTTGTTTATTCAAGTTTAAAATAAACTTCGCCTGTTCGTACCGAAATTTTGCTTCGTACACAACCTGGATAAACCAAGGGATCCGGAGGAGACGTTTTGACTTGGCCTAAAATAACTTTACACTTTTGTTATTAATAATCCTGCTATAAATGTACACAGGGTTGAACCGGGAGATAAAAACGAAATTATAAAATGGGTCAACCTGTTGCGAAAGATTTTTGCCATCACCGCTTTCTTTGATAAACATCCACCACTATCTTAAAGATATAATTCAAAAGATTAACTGTTCCTGATGATCTTTCGATAAAAAAATGGCCTGTGATGATGCAGGCCATTTTACAATTTAATCAGGTACAGTTTTAGCTCGCAGATTCCAATACTTCTTCTAATTTATTATCCTTTACAAACTTCTCTCTTAAGTCGGTAAATTCTGTTGCTACCTTATTTACTTCAGTCAACCCTTCATCAATCTTTTCATGTATGTCGGGCAATCTTTTGTCGAGCAATGAATTGCCAAGATTGATATTATCTGCCTCCAGTTGTGTAACCTTTTTTAATAAGGAAGTCTGGCTGTTGGCAATATCCCCCAGTTCACGGATCATTTTATCCATCAAACTTTTCTTTTCAATTTTATCCATAATAAAAATTTTTAGTGATAGATCATTGCAGCCAACAATGATGCCTAGGTCTTTTTATGTTTTTGTATATGGGCTATATAATAAAAGAACATTAAACTGTGGAACAATTGCGGAAAACAATCCCCGGATTGATCATTAAAAAGTTTTTTCATCTGCAGAAGGTCCACAAATACAAGGCACGGCAAAATCATTCAGC
>JAYUBR010000354.1:0-6540 GCA_043740775.1 Ferruginibacter sp.
GCAAATGCTATCCGTGAGGCTGCATCGTACATCGGAAATGCAAAAGGCTTCATCACGATGTGGACGATGGGATTGAATCAAAGTGTAGTGGGTGTGAATAAAAATTTATCACTCATCAATTTAAATTTAATAACCGGGCATATCGGAAAGCCGGGCGCTGGGCCATTCTCATTGACTGGTCAGCCCAATGCCATGGGCGGCAGGGAAGTAGGTGGCCTCAGTAATTTACTGCCTGCACACCGTGATTTATTGAAAGAAGCAGATAGGAATGAAGTAGAAAAATTCTGGCAAATACCCCTGGGCACTATCCAGCCAAAACCTGGATTAACGGCAACAGAAATGTTTGATGCATTGAATGATGGTAAGCTAAAAGCCATCTGGATTTTATGTACCAATCCATTGCTGAGCCTGCCCGATGTACGCATTGCGGAACAGGGATTAAAGAAAGCAAAATTTGTAGTGGTGCAGGATATCAGCAACAAAACAGAAACATTGCCTTACGCAGATGTTGTATTGCCCGCCGCAGCATGGGCAGAGAAAGAAGGAACAATGACCAATGCGGGAAGATATATTTCGCATTTAAGTAAAATTACGGATGCTCCCGGTGAGGCTTTGTCTGATGCAGAAATCATTTGTCGCTTTGCACAAAAGATGGGTTTTAATGGATTTGATTATAAAAGTTTTGCAGAAATATTTACAGAACATGCTGCATTAACTGAAGGAACCAATATTGATATCAGCGGATTGAATTATGCGATTTTGAAAGAACGCAGGGCGGTGCAATGGCCGTATACAAAACAATCAGCAACATTCGGCACAGCAAGATTATTTACAGATCATAAATTCTTTACGCCTTCACAGAAGGCGAACATTCATTCGTTTAGTGATGAGAATCTTTCTGAAGCACTAACGCCTGAACATCCGCTGATCCTTACCACAGGCCGCATTCGTGACCAATGGCATACAAGAAGTAAAACCGGAAAGGTGAACAAGCTCAATCAGCACATCAAGGAAAGTTTTCTTGAAATTCATCCTGCCGATGCCGCTATAAGAAAAATTAAAGAAGGTGATCTGGTAGATGTAACCAATCACCGTGGCAATGTTAGGGTAAAAGCAAAATTGACAGAAGATATTAAACAAGGGGTTTGTTTTTTGCCCATGCACTGGGGTAAAATTTTAAACAACGATTTAAACCGTGCAAACAATCTTACTATTAACCTGGTAGATGCAAAGAGCAAAGAACCTGATTTTAAATTTGCGGCGGTGCAGGTAGCGCTACATAAAAAGCCAACGCAAAAAATAATTGTAATTGGTGCCGGTGCCGGTGCCTGCGGTTTTGTAAAAAGCTATAGGGCATTAAATACAACTGATAGCATAAAAGTTTTTAGCAAAGAAAATTTTCCTTTTTATAACAGGGTAATGTTGCCCGATTATATTAGCGGTGCACAGCAATGGGCGCAATTGGTTAAGATGACAGACAAAGAAGAAAAGAATTTTAATATCCATTTATACAGGGGTGTAAGTATTGAGCAGGTTGACAGGGAGAATAAAATAGTAACCGATAGTAAAGGTGTTGTTCATGAGTATGATGTATTGTTAATGGCCACCGGTAGCCGTGCCGCAATGCTTAGAGACGTGCCGGATATGAAGGGAATATTTACCATGCGCAGCAGGGTTGATGCTGACAATTTTAAAAATCATGTTGATGCTGCCAAAGGAAAAGTATTAATTGTAGGTGGTGGATTGCTGGGTATTGAGCTTGCCGCTTCGTTAAGGGAAGTTGGCGTTGGTGTTACCATTGTACAACGTATCAGCAGATTAATGGACAGGCAGCTTGATCCTTTGGGTAGCCAGTTATTGCATGAGGAATTACTACATAAAGATGTAGACATTTATTACAATGATGAAATAGAACGTTTTTATGGCAATGGAAAGGTAACCGGTGTTCAATTAAAAAGCGGTTTAACAATCAATTGCCAGGCCATTGTTATTGCAGTGGGCACGGTGCCAAATATTGAACTGGCAAAAGCCTGTGGATTGGAAAACAAACGTGGTGTTGTAGTAAACGAATACCTGCAAACCAGCGATCCTGCTATCTTTGCAGTGGGAGAGATTGCTGAGTTCAAAGGATTTTTATATGGTATTACTGCGGCTGCCGAACAACAGGCAGAGATTGTGGCCCGTTATTTAAGTGGTGATATTTCAAAATATTATGAAGGCTCGCTGCTGATGAATATTTTAAAAATGCATGGTACCGATCTTGTATCAATGGGCCTTGCAGAATGCCCGGATGATTCGTCGTATGAAGAAGTGGTATTTATTGATAAAGCAAAAAGGTATTACAAAAAATGCATCATCCACAACGATCGTTTGGTAGGTGCTATTTTGATAGGAGATAAAACAGAGTTTTTAGAATACCGCGACCTGATACAAAATAAAATGGAGCTGAGTGAAAAGCGGTTGCAGTTATTGCGCTCCGGAAACAAAGCAGAACCTGTAATTGGTAAACTGGTTTGCAGTTGCGGCAATGTGGGCGAAGGAAATATTTTACAAAAAATAAAGGAAGGTTGCACCAATTTAAAAACCTTGTGCGAAGCCAGTGGCGCAGGTATGGGTTGTGGTAGTTGTAAACCGGAGGTAAAGGCATTGTTGGATAAAGCAGTTTATTTACCTGCTATGCCGGCAACGGAAATAAAGCCGGAGCTTATAGAAATGCCGGTATAAAAAATATTGATATACAATTTATAATTCGTCAAATGCCAGCAATGATTAACATTCAGCGGTCACCGGAAATGCAGGGTTTATTTGGAATAGAATATTTTTTATTTGAAGAAGATTTTGTGGAAGCCAATGTGCGTTGTATTCCGATGATCGTTCGGTTTAAACTGGATGCGGTAGGCATCAAATTACCATTGGACGTATGGTGTAAATTTTCTGTAGCCGAAAGAAGAACGCTTGCAGTTAAAAGTTCTACAACGCCGGACGATAAAGGCGCTTATCATAACTATTTAAAAACGCTGATAAATAATTACACCGGTGCAACTGCCAAAGAATTAAAAATAAATGAACATCCGTTGTGGTCCGATTTGGAAAATGTACCGGCAGCGTTACAACAAAAGGCATCTGAATTTAACTGGTTTATCACCATAAAAAAATGGAGAGCATTGAGCAATTTGCAACGCTTTGCTTTGTTAAAATTATTTAGCCCTGGGCACGAAAATAAAAATTTTCCGAAGGCAATGAAGGAGTTTGGATTCGCATCAGAAGGCAGCGGTTTAACTGGGGAAGATGAATGAAAAATAAATATATTGACAGTTTTGAAGGAGCTGCTTAAAGCTTGAAAAGTATAAGTGAGTGACACAACGAAGATGCCATGAAAAAAAATCGCTGGTAACATAAAAGAATAGAAAATGAAAACTTCATTTACGATCAAAATCAACTTTACCGGGGGCATTATTTCTCCCGGCGATTTGATGAATATATTGACTGCTGCTGCATCTGCCGGGGTTAAGCAGGTAAGCTTTGGGTTAAGGCAGCAACTGTTTATTGAAGTGGTAAAAGAAGATTATAATAAACTGGCAGATGCTTTAAAAGGGAAAAGTATTTCTTTTGAAACAGATGCAGATCAATACCCAAATATTGTAAGCTCTTATCCTGCAGAAGAAATTTTTATAACCAAAACATGGCTTAGCGAAGGTGTGTACAAAGATATTTTTGACGCTTTCGATTATGTTCCGAAATTAAAAGTAAACATCAGCGATAGTAAGCAAAGTTTTACGCCGCTGCTTACCGGCAACATCAATTGGGTGGCAAGCGACAGCCAGCATTTCTGGCATTTATTTATCCGTTTTCCCAAAACCAATTGTGTGTACGAATGGCCGGATATTGTGTATACCAATGATGTGGCTGCAATAACAAAAGATATGGAGGGTGTTATAATAAATCAGGAAGAAAATTTTTATGATAACCCTTCACCGGATGGAGCTTTGTTGTATAAGGCCGTTATGCAAAAGCAACAATACAATGTTAAGCCTGCTGAAACAAAAGTAGTATTGCCCGCTTTTATGTTGCCTTATTATGAAGGGTTCAATCGTATCAATAACCAGTTCTGGCTTGGCATTTACCGGCGTGATGAAAAGTTTAGTATCGCTTTTTTAAAAGAGGTTTGTGCGCTGTGCCAGGCAACTAAAATTGGTCAGTTGTGTTCAACGCCCTGGAAGTCGGTTATTATAAAAGGTATTGAAGAAAAGGATCGGAAACTGTGGAACGCAATGCTGGGTAAGCATCAGATTAATGTGCGGCATGCAGCCAACGAACTCAACTTCCAGGTAGAGGATGATTGCAAAGATGGCCTTGCATTAAAAAATTACCTGATAAAATATTTGCAGCAGGATGACACCCGTACATTTGGTATTTGTATCGGTATTAAAACACGGCGTAAAAGTGAAGTGTTCAGCAGCATATTGGTAAAACGCAAACCGTTGTTTACCCTTGCCGGTATTGAGTTTTTTCACCGGTATGACATTTTGTGTGCCAAAAATTTTAACCCCAACGAAAGAACGGGCTTCACTTTTAGCCGCAATAATTTTAAATGGTTGCTGCCAGAGCAATTGAGGCGGGCCATTATTGGGTTTTATGCGCACAGTACACCTGTTCCTACAGTCGTGGATAATAAAAAGTCTAAAAAGGAAGTGGTACACAAAGAAGAACCCTCTGTGTTAATATATCAGTGCCCGAAATGTTTTTCAGTGTATGATGATGCCGTGGGCGAACCGGAGAATAATATCGTTGCCGGTACTTTATTCGAAAATTTACCACTGCATTATTGCTGCCCTTTGTGTGAAGAACCGAAGATAAATTTTAAGGCCATTAATAAATTACTACTGCTGTTTGTGGCGTAAAATTATGCTCCGTTTAAATCAGTATGTGCATTAAAATTGGTAAAATATTTTTTCTGTTCCTTGCTAACCCGCACAAAGCAAATGTTTAAATTTTCAATCATGCTTTTCATGCTATGCCTTTTTAAGAGACCCTTTTTGTGCATGTCTGCAATCGCTGCCAAACCGTTGGCGCAATAGATGGCACACAGGGGTTCGGGTTGTTCATCATTGGTAAAAACAAATCCATCATACACATCTGTTTGCAGGTATAGTTGGTACAATTCAGTAAGTACGCTGGTTTCCATCAAAGGCATATCGCAGGCCAGTACAAAAAGATTTTGCATCGGGTATTGTAAATGCGCCGTCATTACACCCAGTAAAGGTCCATGCAAATCTAAAGTTTCATTGTCTGTTATAACAGGTGTTTCAGAAAATGTAGCCGCATAAGCTCCATATTGTAATTCATTTACACAAAGCGTAACTGGCATTTGCAAGGCTGCCAGTTTATTAATGGCAAGTTGCGCCCATGCGGTACCCTCTGTATTCAACATGCCCTTATCGCTGCCCATGCGGGAGCTTTGGCCGCCACATAAAACGATGCCAGTCATACAAATAATTTTAGTGTTTATCAGAATGGCCCAGGTTTTTTTCAGGGTTTACCACATCCCTCACTAATTGTTTTAATTCCTTTATTTCAGGAAACCCACCAAACACTTTCCGGTCAAAAATAATATTGCCGTTAATAGAAATAATGTATTGTCCGCCCACTTCGCTTGGTTGTAAAGTAACTGATTGTACATCGCCTTCAAAAGTGGTCAGTAATTCCTGTGCCATGTAAGCCGCTCTCAGCAGCCAGTGGCATTTGGGGCAATATTCTATGGTGATGGCGGGCTTCATATTTGTTGTGGATTTTATTATCAAATGTACAATGAAAATACAGATATTGTTACCAGCCAATATCCCTGGTTAAACTTCATTGGCGTCGCACCGTTCAACGGTAAAGCTATATTGATCTTAAGCCTTCTGGTTGAAAAGCATTCTTTAAATGACTGGGTAAAAGTTGCTCATCTTTTCTGCCTGATAAAACAAATAAAATCACCATCTTTGAAATATGTATACCATTAGCCAGCTATTTATTTATCCTGTTAAATCACTCGGTGGCATCGAAGTAACTGAAGCACAATTAACCGACCGCGGATTGCAATACGACAGAAGGTGGATGCTTGTAGATAATAACAATCAATTTTTAACTCAGCGTGAACACCCGGTTATGTGTTTATTGCAAACTGCTATTGAAGGCGATAAACTAATTGTATATTATAAAAATAATCCGGAAGATAAAGTGCATGTTTTGCTACAACCTTTACCCACAAAGAAAACGGTACAGGTACAGGTTTGGGATGATGAATGTGCAGCCTGGTTTGTAAGCGATGAAGCAGATGAATGGTGCTCCAATAAATTATCCATGCCGTGCCGCTTGGTGTATATGCCGGAGAATGAAAAACGAAAAGTAGACGCCAGGTATGCCACTGGTGAAGATATCACCAGTTTTTCTGATGGCTATCCGTTACTGATGATCGGGCAGGCGTCGCTGGATGATTTGAACAGCCGTTTGTTAGAGCCGTTGCCTATGGATCGTTTCAGGCCCAATATTGTTTTT
>JAYUBR010000355.1:0-1928 GCA_043740775.1 Ferruginibacter sp.
AGCTACTTAGTATTTGTTAAATAATAAATGATACATTTACGGACTGATTTTATAATTCCAGTCACCTCTAAATTCTTTGGTGGTGAGATTGATATTATGTAATGTTTCATCATCAGTTTTTATTCCTTTTTCATACTCATTTTTATCCGCCTTTGCTTTTATTGTCAGCCCCTTTTGAGTGGTAGTATTGGCTATTAAATTTACAATTACTTCTAAGCTTTCTAATGGTTTTGCCCGCCAGTTCCTGGTAATGTGTGAAAACATTCTATGTTCTATTTTATTCCATTTACTTGTTCCCGGCGGAAAGTGGCAAACATGTATTTCCAGCCCTATTTCTGATGCCAGGGTTTGTAGTTCCTTTTTCCATAACCTGCTTCTTGAACTATTACTCCCGCCCCCATCTGCTGTTACCAAAAGTTTATCCGCTAAAAGATATTTTTCCTTCCCCATTTCCTGCCACCAATTCCTTATGCTATTTACTGCAAATGCAGCAGTATCCTTGCTGATACCTACACTTACCCAGCCTTCATTTTTTGCTATATCATATACGCCATAAGGAACTGCTTTCCCTAACTCTTTATCTATAAAATCGTACACATTTACTTCGGGAGGATTACCCTTTGGAAACCAGTCTGCGCCTCCATTCTTAAAATTCCCAATCAATTCTTTCTTTTTACAATCTACCGATATTACCGGCGAATTCTCAGTCATAAAAACCGTAGCTGTTTTATTGATAAACTCAAACTGGTCATTCCTGTCAGGGTCTTTACCGCCTTCCTCGGTTTTCTTATTTGCCTGCAAACTATAGCCCAATGATTTTAATAGATCACCTACTGTCACATAACTTACAGAATAGCCCATTTCTTTTAATGCCGCTTCAATATTTCGTAAGCTTTTGCTGGTCCATAGAAGTACTTTCATCGGCTCGCCACGAGTATGTGGATTAACGATTGATTCCAATGCTTCCATCAGGCCAGACTGACTTTGTTTGTGCAGTTTGCGACCGCCGCCAACTTTTCTTATTCTGGGAGATAAAGTATTTTTATCCAACACTTTATCAGCACATAATTCTGCAATCCCTTTATCTATTCTAACCCTGCTTACTCCTGCTAATTTAGCAACACGTTGTTTACCGCCCCTGCCTAAAATACGGGCCTCACTACCCAGATATAAACGGGCTGCACTTTCATCTAAATGCGGCAATACAGAACTGAACTTTTTTTGTAATTCCTCATCGCTAAACATAAATAAATAGTTTTCACAAATGTACTACTTATTATTTAACAACTACTTAGCTTTGTCATCCGATGTATTTAAAAGCTTCATTCAGACATAATCCCGCCATCAGGGATATTGCAACTTAATACCGGTTGGTAGAAAGTTATCGTAATGAAAGCGACAGGGTTTGCCATAAAACACCTTTAAATATTGGTTTTTGGGCAGATGCTACCACAGAACAAAAAGATAAAGTAATTGACCATCTTGATGAAAGATATAAAAATGAATTAGCCCTTTTTGAAGAAATAGACTTACAAGTAGAGGAATGGGTAAATAGATTTTGGAATGAGATGATTGCAAAAAAAACCATCGACCGTAAAACCATGGAAGAAAAACACAGGCTGGTAAAAGTTAATACCATAAAACATAAAGAAGCAAGAGAGATAGGCACAGAATGCCCGCCTGACCGGACGGGCAGGAATAAAAGAGAACTCGGCTATCTGTGATATTACAGGTTATGATATTATACCTCTTACATTGAACGAAATTCACATCTGTTAATAAGTTGGTATGTTACAGGAATAATAGTTGCTGAGGTGTAATATGCAATGGAAAAACAACCACCCCAGTTATCCAATGGTCAATTTCAACGTTTGACCGGAGTAAAGCGAAGCACTTTTGAAAAAATGTGTTTTATCATTAAGTCGACA
>JAYUBR010000356.1:0-1928 GCA_043740775.1 Ferruginibacter sp.
CGCTTACAAATGATCAGTTAACGCCGGGCCTTGCCAGGGGCACTGTAAAAAAAGATGCCAATGCACCAAAAGCGCCGGAACCTTTGGGAGCCCCGCATGCAAGCGAAATTGAATATTGTATGGGCAACCTTCCGCTGATGACTGATTTTACTTTTAATGAAAATGATTTTAAGGCGTCTGAAACCATGCAAGGTTATTTTGCCAATTTTATTATTACCGGCAATCCCAATGGTGAAAAATTACCCGCCTGGCCGGTAGCTAAATCTGGCGACGCATATCCCGATATTATGGTGATTGATGCGATATCAAAATCTGAAAAAGCAACCAATGATGACCGGTATCTTTTTTTAGATAAGGCGTATGGTAATAAAAAATAAATTCCATGAAACATCCATTGATCCTGCTCTTTTTTTTTTGCCTTTTATGATACAGGCACAAAAAACAGACAAAAAATTACAATCGAAAATAGAGAACCTGATCAAAGGTTTTAATGGAGATATCGGTATTTATATACATGATCTGAAACACAATACAATCGCCACAGTAAATGCCGACACTATTTTTCCGACTGCAAGTATTGTTAAGATTTCTATCCTGACCGGTATCATGGATAAGATTAAAAAAAATGAATTGGAATATCATCAGCAACTGGTGTACAAAGACTCTTTGTTGTATGCCGGAGAAGATATTTTAGGGTCGTTTAAAGATGGTGAAAAAATTAAGTTAAGCAAAGTAATGATGCTGATGCTTACAACCAGTGATAACACGGCAAGTCTTTGGCTGCAGGCTTTAGCAGGGGGAGGAGTAAGGATCAATGAAATAATTGACAGCATTGGTTTTAAAGCTACCAGGGTAAACAGCAGAACCCCAGGCAGGGAACAAAACAGGAACAATTACGGATGGGGACAAACTACGCCCCGTGAGATAAATATTTTTATGCAGCGGATTGTAAACAACGAAATGTTGGATACTGCCTCCAGCGAAAAAATGCTGCGTTTACTTGCCCGTCAGTATTGGGATGAGCAGGCGATGAGCCAGGTACCTCCAGGTATTTTTATAGCGGATAAAAATGGAGCAGTGGATGAAAGCCGGAGTGAAGTGATGTATGTAAGCAATGGAAAGAACCCATATATTTTAAGTGTGTTTACAAAAAATAATAAAGATCAAAGCTGGACAAATGACAATGAAGCCTGGGTGCTTACCCGTAAGCTATCTGCGTTGTTGTGGAAATATTATAACCCACGTTCCACCTGGGTTTCTCCCTGAAGAGGTGACACCTTTCGCAAATACTTTTGCATCAATGACCCCTTCACAAAAGGTGTCACCTCTTATGAATAGTACACTAAAACAACTGGTACATTCCGATTTACCATTAAAGTTAACAGCCCTGAAACTGAATGACACGTTGGTAACCGGATATCATTTAATGACCATCATAATTAAATATGTAAGGAGAAAGATCCGGTACAATTTTCTTTTTACGGTTTAGTTCATACTCGTACAATACTTCGCCCAGATGTTTCATAAAAGGTAAACCAATAGTATCGTAATCATATTTGTCATCATTTAAAATATTGTCGCTGTTACAATAAATAATGGCTGATAAAAAGAACTCAATTTTTTTATCAAAATCAACAATGTAGGCAACATCAACTAATTGTCCATAAGCATCTCCCACCTTATTAAAAATGCGGATGTTTTTTGGTGGGATTCCTTTTTCTGAACCAAATAATAAAAACTTACAGTAAGCCGGCCAATAATTTGCAGAGTCCGCAGCATAAGGCGGAAACTGGCTTTCAGTTGGTAACTCGCTCATATATTTTAACAGAAAGTTCCTGTCATCGGCAGTAATATTAAACCGTTGCGAAGCCGTGATTTTTTCCGGAAAAACCAGGCTCAATAAAATGTTATGCAGATCCTGCAGACTG
>JAYUBR010000357.1:0-1916 GCA_043740775.1 Ferruginibacter sp.
ACACTGCAATTGCTTTTTTTTGCCATTGTTTGTATTTCATGGCGCACGTGTTATATTCCGCAGAGGTGACACCTTTCGAAGATGCTTTTGCGTCAGTGATGTCTTCTCAAAAGGTGTCACCTCTTATGAAGACTCCACATTATTTTTTGCAACAATGGAGGATTGCGAATTTTAAAAAAACTGATTAAACACCCTCTGGCATATTGCTATATCAACACAATGAATTAACTTCCATGTACACATCCCTGTGAAATTTCAATCGCCGGTAAATAGCAACCAATTTTATTATAACCCAAAACCAACCAATTATGAAGAGAGTAATTTGCTGTTCTTTATCCCTCTGTTTATTTGCAACCGTCACTTTTAACGGCACCCTTAGCGCCCAGGCAAAAACCTACGACAGTGCCGCCATTGAATCTTTAAAACAGCAAGTGTTGCCATTGGTCGCTGCCAAAGAAAAACAGGTGCAGGAAATGGTAGACATGGTTTTTAGTTTTGGTGAACTGGGTTTCCAGGAATTTGAAACATCTAAATACCTCACCGAAATTCTTGCAAAAAATGGTTTTACAGTTGAAAAAGGAATCTCCAATATTCCAACGGCATGGCTTGCTAAATGGGGTAGTGGCAGCCCGGTAATTGCGTTGGGCAGCGATCTGGATTGTATACCCAAGGCATCTCAAAAGCCAGGGGTGGCATATAAAGATCCGATTGTAGAAGGAGCTCCGGGGCATGGTGAAGGACATAATTCAGGCCAGGCCGTAATAATATTTTCCGCCATTGCGGTGAAAGAAATGATGCAAAAAAATAACATCCCCGGCACTTTAATAATATGGCCCGGTGTGGCGGAGGAATTGCTTGGTACCAAGGCATGGTATGTAAGAGATGGTTATTTTAAAAATGTTGATGCCTGTATTTTTACGCATGTAAGCGGCGATTTTGCCTGCAACTATGGCGACCCCGGAATGAATGGCCTGGTATCTGTAAAGTTTTCTTTTGATGGTGATGCGGCCCATGCGGCGGGTGCACCCTGGCGTGGTAAAAGTGCATTGGATGCGGTTGAATTAATGGATGTTGGCTGGAACTTTAAAAGGGAACATTTAAAACCAACACAGCGCAGTCATTATGTAATTACTGATGGCGGCGACCAGCCGAATGTGGTGCCCTCCAAAGCAAGTGTATGGTATTATTTCAGGGAACGGGAGTATAAGGATATACAAAGCATGTACGATGCCGGCATCAACATTGCAAAAGGCGCAGCCATGATGACAGATACAAAAATGAAATACCAGATTTTGGGTACTGCCTGGCCAGGGCATTTTAATAAACCGCTGGCCCTTGCAATGCATAATAATATTGTGAAAGTTGGATTGCCAGTATGGAGTGATGATGATAAAAAATTAGCAGCAGCGGTACAAAAATTGGTAGATGCACCGAAGATAGATGAAGAAGGTAAACCGGTTGATGGGTTAAGTAAAAAGATAGATACGGTAAAAGGATCGGTGCCTTTTAGCTGGGGTGGTGGTTCGGATGATATTGCCGATATTTCATGGAATGTTCCCACGATTGTGTTGTGGTATCCTGCCAACATCCCCGGTACCAAAGGTCATCATTGGGCGGATGCCATTGCGATGGCCACACCCATTGCACACAAAGGAACATTGGCTGGTGCCAAGGCAACGGCTTTAACATTGATAGATATGTTTACCAACCCTTCGATTATTGCCAATGCAAAAGACTATTTTAAAAATGTACAAACAAAAGATGTACAGTACAAACCCTTTATAACAAAAGACGATCCGCCTGCTACGTTTTTAAACAAAGAGATTATGGAGAAATACCGGCCGGAGATGAAAAAATTTTATTACAATCCTTCAAAATATAAAACCTATTTAGAGCAATTGGGTATCACTTATCCC
>JAYUBR010000358.1:0-6497 GCA_043740775.1 Ferruginibacter sp.
TTTGCCCAGTACAATGCCAATAATTAAGGCTATTGCACCAATGATGATGTAAATTATGGTTGGTTCCATTGATAATTTTTTGTTTTTAAACGGTTCACAATCTGATATACACTTCTGTACCCTTAGTCATTCAAGGTAAGATGATAGTTGGCGAAGATAACGATTTTTTGCAGAGTTGGAGATGGCTTAAAAGCGTTATTAAAGTAATTTACAATGCTTTATCAATGGCTAACTCCATTTTTAGTAAAGCATCTGTTACTTCCTTTTCCAGTACGGGGTTACTGTCTGCGTTTGCAAGGGTGGCATACCATATCATTACCATGGCTATATAATCCTGCATGTCTTTGCCACCAAACTGGGTTTTAAATTCTATTATTTTATCGTTGATGGTTTTTAATGTACGGCGGATCACTTCTTCGTCTTTGGCAAGCGTTTTTATGCGGTAGGTTCTATCGCCAATTACAATATTGATGGGAATGAGTTCTGACATATTTCTATTCACTTAATAAACCGATACATTTATCAATTTCTTTAATGTATTGATTGATCTGTTTTTCAAATACCTTTTTATCCGGCTCGTTCATTTGCTCAACGGATGATTTTAAAATGCTTACCTGCTGTTCTAACTGGTTTATTTTTTCCATTTCCTGTTCCCTGGCAGATTGAAGTTTTGTTACAGTCAACTGCAGCTTTTCATTTTCTTTTTGTAAAAACTGGTACTGCTTCAGCAATTGCTGTAGTTTATGATTTACCCTGCTGATATATTCTTCTACTGCTGCCATAATTGTTGTTGAAAAAATTATAACATTTTCATGCCGCTTTTTAAAAGGAGGGTTATTTCCTGATTTCTGCCTGCAATTCTTTTTCATAACAGGCAATAATCCTGTTCATCATTCCATCAATATCCTTGTCCGTCATGGTCTTTTCTTCATCCAAAAAAGTAAAACTAATGGCCATTGATTTTTTATTAGCGCCCAGTTTCTCACTTACAAAAACATCAAACAGGTTAACAGAAGTTAACTTATTTAGTCTTGCACTTAACGTTGCTTTTTCTACCTGCTCATATTTAAGCGCTTTATCTACCACAATGGAAAGATCTCTTTGTACAGCAGGAAATTTTGGAATTTCTGCAAAAGATATTTTTAGCGATTTGTTCAATAATACAATTTTATCCCAGTCAATATCCACATATAAAACGGGTTGTTTTATATCAAAGCGTTCCAGCACTTTTTTATTTACTGCTCCAATAGTGGCTATGACATCATTTTTTATTGATGCTTTCACGCAGGTATCCAGCTTATCATTGGCCTCAGTTGTGTAAGTGGTTATGGTCAGGCCCAGCAAGGTTGTAATTTTTTCACAGATTGCTTTTGCAAAGTAAAAATCAGTTTTTTCTCCTTTGCCTTTCCAGCCATCTTCATTTTTTTTACCGGTGATGTAAATACTTACGTGTTGCTGCTCAGCATATTTTCCAATATTAGTTGTACTATAGGTTTTGCCAAATTCAAAAAACTGCAGATCGCTGTTGCGACGGTTTAAATTGTAGGCGATACTTTCCAGCCCTGTTTCCATCATTTGTGGCCGCAGTACATTTAAATCTGCACTAAGGCTGTTGATCATTTTAACAGTGGATTGCAAAACAGCTTCACTGTAATAAGCTGCGTTGGTAATACTGTTGGTAAAAATTTCATTAAAACCTGTAGCTATAAGGTAAGCAGCAGTTTTTTCTTTATACGCTGCTTCCTGTGCAAGGGTTTCAACTGCAGGCGAAATACTGATAACCGAAGGTATGTCAACATTATCCAATCCATCAATCCGCATTATTTCTTCCACAATATCCGCAGGGATTCTGATGTCTGGTTTACTAAACGGAACGGCTACCCTGATATCATCTAAACCTTCTTTAATGATCTCAAAACCAAGCCCGGTTAAAATATTTTTGATGGTATCGCCATGATAATTTTTGCCGCTTAATTTTTTTAAATAATGGTATTTTATGGCTACTTCTGTTTTGTTTTTTGGATCAGGATAAATGTCAGTAATATCCGAAGCTATTTCGCCACCGGCAATTTCCTTTATCATTACCGCAGCCCTTTTCAGCACATTTACCGTATTGCTGATATCAACTCCTTTCTCAAAACGGGTGGCAGCATCCGTACGCAATCCATGCCGGAAAGACGTTTTACGAATACTAACCGGGTTAAACCAGGCGCTTTCTAAAAAGATATTTCTTGTTGTGGTTGTAACACCGCTTCGTGCGCCGCCATTCACGCCTGCTATGCACATGCCTTCTGTTTCATTGCAGATCATCAGGTCTTCTGCCGATAATTTTCTTTCTTTATTATCCAGTGTTATAAAAGGAGTTCCTTCGGGCAAATTTTTTATGATTACTTTATTACCAGTAATCATATCCGCATCAAAAGCATGTAAGGGCTGACCTGTTTCATGCAAAATAAAATTAGTGATATCCACTATATTGTTGATGGGCCGCAGGCCAATGCTTTTTAATTTTTGCTGCAACCATTTGGGGCTTTCTGCAATGGTAATACCCCGGATGCTTACCCCGGCATACCGTTCGCAGGCAACCGTATTTTCAATACTAACCTCAACAGGTAATCCCTGATGAGCTGGTTTAAAAGTATTTTTAAAAGGAGATTTTACATGGGTGTCTTTTTTATTATGGTGAGACAACCAGGCACAAACATCTTTGCCCACACCCAGGTGGCTCATAGCATCCATCCGATTTGGCGTTAGCCCTATTTCAAAAATAATATCATTATAAGTTCCAAAATAGGCAGCAGCTGGAATGCCGACTTTTGTGTTGGCGGGTAAAACAAGTATACCTGCATGGTTATCACTCAGCCCAATTTCGTCTTCGGCGCAAATCATACCATAACTTTCCACCCCACGAATCTTTGCTTTTTTCATTGTCATTGGTTCACCTGCAAAAGGATAGATGGTAGCGCCAACCGTTGCTACCACTACTTTTTGGCCTGCCGCTATATTTGGTGCGCCGCATACAATCTGTAATGGAGAGTCCGTGCCAATATCTACTTTGGTAAGGCTTAATTTATCCGCATCCGGATGTTTAGTACATTCCAATATTTCACCGGTTACCAATCTTTCCAGACCGCCTTTTAATTCCTCGTATTTTTCCATGCTCTCCACTTCCAGTCCTATCGAAGTAAGAATTTTATTTAATTTTTCCGGTTCAATCTTTTCCGGTAAGTATTCGCCAAGCCAGTTGTAACTAATAGTCATTGATAAATGATTAATTATTCAGATTCGCAAAGATAGCTATTGACAGTTAAGGATAAAATAAGGGATTAATTGTATTGAAAAACCTGTCTAAAAAAAGTACTGCTTCAGCATCAATAAAACAAGTGAAAAAAAACTTGCCGTTGGTGAAGAAAAATAAAAGTGAGGGTAATGGCATGTTAATAAATTGTTACGCAATGCGGCTGTGTTTGATTTTTAGCTGTTAATAAACCTGTGTATAAACCGTGAATAAGCTAAATTTGTGTGTGAATTAGCTGTGGAAAATCATTATAAAAAGTTGATGACATCATAATGTGGATAACGGTAATAAAATTGACTTTATCTTAGCCGCCCCGCAATATTTTTCTGGTAGAACTAAAAAATATAAAAGGGAAGTATCAGTTGTTATTAGGTTATCAAATCCGGCAACACTATCTGATTCAACAAAAACGGCGTATCAAAATCAACCTTACCAATCACGATTAATTAGTAGAATAAAAATGGAGCTGACTAACCTGAATAAAGATAGAAAATCAAGAAGAAAACCTTCCCTTGACATGGGCAATATGGTTTTTGGAAAAGTTCCCCCTCAATCCAAAGATTTGGAAGAGGCCGTTCTTGGAGCCATCATGCTCGAAAAAAGTGCATTTGATACGGTGATAGAAATTTTAAAAGCAGAATGTTTTTATGTAGAAGCCAATCAGCGGATTTTTAAATCAATGATCTCTCTGGCACAAAAAAGTATGCCGATAGATTTGCTTACAGTTGTTGAAGAATTAAAATTTAAGGAAGAACTGGATCTGGTAGGAGGACCGTATTATGTATCCAAATTAACCAATGCAGTTGTTTCTTCGGCAAATATTGAAGCCCACTCCAGGATTGTATTGCAAAAATTTATACAACGGGAACTGATTAGAATCAGCGGAGAAATAATTGGCGATGCATATGAAGACAGTACCGACGTATTTGATTTGCTGGATGATGCGGAAAGTAAATTGTTTGAAATAACCAACAGCCATCTTCGTAAAAATTTCGATGATATCAATACAGTGCTGGTAAAAACCATTCAGCGCATTGAAGATATGCGTAACCGGGATGAAGACATTACTGGCGTTCCCAGTGGTTTTCCATCGCTTGATAAATTAACGTACGGATGGCAGCCAACCGATCTGATTGTGCTTGCAGCTAGGCCTTCCGTTGGTAAAACTGCTTTTGCCCTGAACCTTGCCCGTACTGCCGCATTACATCCCACCAAGCCAACGGCAGTTGCTTTTTTTAGTTTGGAAATGAGCGCAGGGCAGTTGGTACAACGTATTTTAAGTGCTGAAAGTGAAATATGGCTGGAGAAAATAAATCGCGGTAAACTGGAAGAACACGAAATGAAACAGTTGTACAAGCGGGGTATTGAGCGCCTCAGCAATGCACCCATTTATATTGATGATACGGCAGCCTTAAATATTTTTGAGTTAAGGGCTAAATGCCGCAGACTAAAAAACAAACACAATCTTGGTTTGATCATTATCGATTACCTGCAGCTAATGAGTGGTGGCAGCAACAATAAAAATGGAAACAGGGAGCAGGAAATCAGCAGTATTTCCAGAGATTTAAAAGGATTGGCCAAAGAGTTACAGGTGCCCATTATTGCATTAAGCCAGCTAAGCCGTGAAGTGGAAAAAAGAAAGGAAGGCGCTAAAATTCCGCAGTTGAGCGATTTGCGTGAATCTGGTGCCATTGAACAGGATGCGGATATGGTAATGTTTTTATACCGTCCCGAGTACTATGATATTACCGCCAATGAACATGGCGAAAGTAATAAAGGTGAAACATACGTAAAGATTGCCAAACACAGAAACGGTAGCCTTGATACCATTAAGTTAAGAGCCTTGCTGCACATTCAAAAATTTGTTGAAGATAATGAGGGTGGCGATGATTTTGGTGGCGTTATACCGGGTGGTAATTTCAGGCCGGTTAAAAGTGATGATGATGGCGGCGGCGCAAAATTATATATCCAGAAAGGCAGTAAAATGAATGATGGGGCATTTGACGATGATGCACCTTTTTAAATTTTTGATTTAAATTACAGAAACGGGCAAAATATGCAACCAACAGCCACATCAATTAAAGAAAAACTGCATCAAACAATTGATAGCATTGATGACGAAAAAGTATTGGAAGCTTTTTATACTATCCTGGGCAGTTACAGAAATGTTGCAGAGGATTATGTATTATCTGATGAAGACTTGAAGGAACTGAATAAAAGGGAAGCTGACCATATTGCAGGCAGAACCAAAAGCTATAGCCTGGATGAATTTAAAAAAATAATGAACGAAAAATATGGATATTGAATTCTTTATTGCGGATGATGTAAGATCAGATGTTTTTGAAATTATTGATTGGTATAATTTAAAAAGGCCAGGACTTGGGGAAAGATTCTATAATGAACTGGTTCATGAGTTTGAAAATATAAAAAAAGGTCCACGCATTTTTTTATTATAGAAAAGATTTTAGGAGGGCGGTTTTAAAAAACTTTCCTTATCTCATTATTTTTAAGGTTACAGAAAAAGAAATTGTTGTCTATTCAATTATCTACGGGGGAAGAAACCCTGAGTTAATCAATAAAAAAATTGGCTAAATGGCACTTCCTTTTTTTTATACAGACGAAATTAAAACAGGTGCAACGCAATTTGTTTTAGGCGAAGAAACATCCAAACATGCACTACAGGTTTTGCGCATGCAAAACGGCGAACAATTATTGTTAACCGATGGCAAAGGCAATTTATTTACAACGGAGATCATTGACGATAACCGAAAGAAATGCGTCGTTAAGATATTGTCTGAATCTGTTCAGGCGGCTCCGTCAAAAAAAATTACAATCGCTATTTCATTGGTAAAAAACAGCACCCGTTTTGAATGGTTTCTTGAAAAGGCAACAGAAATCGGTGTAACTGAAATGATCCCATTATTATGCAGCCGTACAGAAAAACAATTTTTAAGGCACGACAGAATGAAAAATATTCTGATCAGTGCCATGTTGCAATCGCAGCAATGCTGGTTGCCTGTATTGCACGAGGCTACCAGATTTATGGAGCTTGTTAATAAATCAACAGTCAATCAAAAATTTATTGCGCATTGCGAAGAAGGAGAAAAGAACCAACTTTTTCAGCACATCAGCACATCAGCACATCACTTAGTTTGCATTGGTCCCGAAGGAGATTTTACCCCGGATGAAATAGCTGCGG
>JAYUBR010000359.1:0-1915 GCA_043740775.1 Ferruginibacter sp.
AATGAGCGACGAGTTAGTTCCTCCAAAGCCAAAGGAGTTAGACAAAAATACAACTATATCTTTTTCAATGGTAGTTTTTGCTATATTCAATTTTGCAGACTCTTCATCGGGATTTTCAAAATTTATATTGGGAGCCACAAAAGAATGTTGCATCATCAGCATTGAATAAACAATTTCGCTTGCGCCTGCCATCCAGCATTCATGCCCGGTCATGGATTTGGTAGAGCTTACCAATGGCTTATGCACACCAAAAACTTCATCAATCGCTTTTGCTTCACTGCTATCGCCCGCCGGTGTAGAGGTAGCATGCGCATTGATATAATCAATATCTGCCGATTGCAATCCTGCATCCTGCAATGCCCTGTGTAAAGATCTTACCGGGCCATCTACCGTTGGGTTTGAAATATGTGCGCCATTGGAAGAAAAACCATAACCTACCACTTCGCCTAAAATGGTGGCGCCCCGCTTTCGTGCAGATTCAAGGCTTTCCAATATAACAGTAGCTGCACCACCACTGGGGATCAATCCATCCCGGTCTTTATCGAACGGGCGGGATGCTTTTGCAGGGTCTGATTCATGAATGGAAAATGCAGATAAGGCATCAAAAGTACCCATTGATAAATGATTTATTTCCTGTGCACCGCCACAAATAATGCAATCCTGTAATCCTGTTTTTATAAAATGGTAACCCAGGCCAATTGAATGAGACCCGCTTGCACATGCTGCACTAATGGTAAAATTGATCCCTCTTAATTTAAAAATGGTAGCCAGGTTCATGGTTACCGTTGAATTCATGGTTTGAAAAACTGCGCCGGAGCCAACCAGGGTGGTATCTTTTTTTTGTCGTATTACATCGTTTGCCTCAATAACAGCTTTTCCTGAACTGTCATTACCATATAAAATTCCAATTTCATTTTCATTAATATAATCAGCATCAATCCCGGCATTGTTCAATGCTTCTACTGTAGCCAGGTACGCATATTCTCCTTGCTCAGGCAGCATGATACGGGCCCGCCTGTCTAATGAACCTTTTAAATTCGGCTTATCAACAAAACCAGTTAAACCAGAGCGGTATCCATATTCCTTACGGACAGGGTCAAGGATGATACCCGACCTGCCATAGAATAAGGAATCACGTACCTCCTCCAAATTTTTTCCAATGCAGGAATATATCCCCATACCTGTTATAACAACTCTGTTCATCATTTTTTTAATACACGAATTTTTTTCACGAATTATACGAATTAAAAACAGCCATTAGCGGGCAGTTTTATTTTGAACCTGGTATTTTTCCATCTATCCATTCTTGTTTTTGTTGCCCTGCACTACCTAAAAATAAAAAGTTAGAATTTTTAAAGTCAACAAGTCCAAATGCAATTACCATATATTTTCCGTCCAAATATTTATTTTCATTTTCATTTGATTCTTTGGGTATAGGTCTTAAATATCCAACAACTCTTATTGTGTCACCAATTTTATTTGTTTCATTTTTAAACATTAAAACGGTCCATAAATAATTATTGTCACTAATTTTAAGTTTGTAAAAAGGTGTATTGTTTCTGCTTATTTCACTTTTTTCAATAATTCCATCAAATGCAACAACTCCGCCATCAAAATTTTTTAGCTTTTTAAAATTCCCTTCGTTTATGTTTACAGGAAATGACTTGTCGTTTGATTTAGTTGCCGGGAAATTATTTTGTCCCAACAGATTTAAAACTGAAAATGTAAAAAGTATAATTGAAATAATTTTCTTCATCTTATTGCTTTTTTAAGTGCCTCTATAAATCCCTACTAACTTTTTGCGTTACGAATACAGCCCGCCATTTACCGATATTACTTCAGCCGTAATATAAGCTGCTTCGGCAGAAGCCAGAAAACCTACTGCATGCGCCACTTCTTCGGGTAAACCAAAACG
>JAYUBR010000360.1:0-1914 GCA_043740775.1 Ferruginibacter sp.
GCTTCATTTCCATCAATCGTTGCAATTGTATTTTTATTTGACATCGGTAGTAGAATTAACAGGTTCAGAAATCATTTCAATTGCATGGCAGGGGCATTGCTCAAAACAAACTGCACAACCAGTGCAGGCATCGTAATTAAATTTATAACGGTTGCCCTTGCCTGATTTAATAATTGCATCTTCCGGGCATGCCCCAAGGCAGCCATCGCATTCAAAGCAATTGCCGCAACTGAGACAGCGCTGTGCTTCAAACCTTGCTTCCGCTTCATTCAGTCCTCCAATAATTTCATCAAAATTTTTGATGGCTTCTGTTGGTGCCAGTTTATGCTGTTCTTTTTGTGGTGCTTCGGTTTGGTACCACATGTGCAATTTTCTATAACCCGCAGTAGGGTGTTTTTCCTTTTTTTGATACACTTCTTTTAACAGGTAACTATTGATATATTTTGCTGCTTTTTTACCGTGGCCAATTGCAATGGTAGCACTTCGGTTTTCACCGGGCAACATATCACCACCTGCAAAAATGCCTTCATGGCCTGTCATGCGCTCTGCATTAATATTAATGGTACTATCTGCATTGATGCTGATATCTTCCACAACCCTTAAAAAGTCCGACGCTGTTTCCTGCCGGTTCGCATTGATCAATACATCGGCGGGTATGGTTTCAAACTCCCCGGTGCCCACCGCTTTTCCTTTCTCTACTTTCATTTTCTCCAGCGTGATGATATTATTTTTTACACTGGTGATGCTTTTTAATAACTGCACCTCCACTCCTTCTGCCAGTGCATCTTCGGTTTCGTAATCATAGGCAGGCATCAGTTTTTTATCTCCTTCAAAATAAACGGTTACTTCAGAGTCGAACCTTTTTACAATGCGGGCAAGATACAGGGCCAGTTTACCACCGCCATACACCACTACTTTCTTGTTGATGTAAGGAGAAGGATTCAATTTAAAATCCTTAAAAAAAGAAAATGCATCTTTTGTATAAACTGATTCATCCTGCTCAAATGACTCTTTACGTATCAACTGCGCTCCTATAGCCAAAAATACGGCGTCAAAATTTCCATTTTCCTTTTCAGCTACGATATCACTTATCTTATAATTTAGCCGAACAGTTACGCCCATATTTACTATGCGGTCAATCTCCGCTTTTAATATGGTATTAGGCAAGCGGTAATCAGGTATCCCGGTCCACAATAAACCTCCCGGTTGACCGCCGGCATCAAAAATTTCTACTGTATGGCCAAGCCGTGTAAGATGGTACGCCGCCGATAAACCTGCAGGGCCTGCTCCTACTACTATCACCTTTTTACCCGTTGGTACTGCATTGTAGCGGATGGGCCATTTTTGTTTGATGGCTTCATCCCCAATATATCTTTCTACTGCATGAATGTTGATGGTGGTATCAATATGGTTTCGGTTGCAGCCGGTTTCGCAGGGCTTAACACAAACGCGGCCCATCACTGCGGGGAAAGGATTATCTTCTACAATTGTTTGAAATGCCTCAAAATAATTGCCCGCCTGTGCATGCGATAACCAACCCTGTATATTTTCACCTGCGGGGCAGGCACTGTTGCAGGGTGGCATAAAATCAACATAAATGGGGCGCATTGACCGGAGTGGACCGGTACCTTCTGCATGAAGCAGCAAATCAATTGGCCTGGTACTATCTGTAGTTGACATAAGTGATTATTTCTTTCAGTAAAAAACGCTGTTACAGTGCAATCGAAATAGCGGGGGAAAGGTAACAAGGTGTGCAGCAATGGCAGGTGATTGATTTCAGTTTGGCAAATGATTTTAATCATACAAAAAACAATGCATGGGGTGCATTTCAAAATGTCGCACTTCAAAAATAGTTATATTTAGGCAACCAAACTATCCAATCATGACCAAAGAAGCCTTTATTGCCGCCGCCGT
>JAYUBR010000361.1:0-1914 GCA_043740775.1 Ferruginibacter sp.
GGTGCTGGATCTTTCAAATCCTGCGGTTCAAAATTTTGTGTTCGGGGTATTGGATACTTTGTTTACCAAAAACCCAACGCTGGCCTTTGTAAAATGGGACTGCAATGCCATTATTTACAATGCCCATTCTGCCTATCTGCAAAAGATGGGATTACCACAATCGCAGTTGTATGTTGACTATGTAAAGGGGCTCTATAAAGTGCTGGAAAGGTTGCGTGCAAAATATCCTACCGTGCCCATGATGTTGTGCAGTGGCGGAGGTGGCCGTGTAGATTATGGTGCGCTGCAATATTTTACAGAATACTGGCCGAGTGATAATACCGACCCGGTGGAACGCATTTTTATTCAATGGGAGTATAGTTATTTTTACCCTGCCATTGCAAGCTGCAATCATATAACAGACTGGAGCAAGCTGCCCTTAAAATTCAGAACAGATGTTGCGATGATGGGTAAAATGGGCTACGATATTGTAGTGGATAAACTGAATGAAAAAGATTTGAAATTCAGCCAGCAGGCAGTAGCAGCCTATCATTCCATCAGCGACCTGGTTTGGCACGGCGACTTATACCGGCTGGTAAATCCCAATCAAAATCCGTTGGCTTCGCTGATGTTTTCGAATGCGGAGAAAAGCCGTGCCGTTGTGTTCAACTATCTTACCAACACACGCTTTATGTCGGGCGCAACACCGCAACCCGTTCAATTGAAAGGTTTGGATGCTACTAAAAATTATACCGTAAAGGAAATTAATTTGTATCCTGGTACCACATCTTCCATACAATCAACAACTGTTTATTCCGGTAATTTTTTAATGACGGTTGGCATCAACCCTGATGTACATTTGGGAAGAGCCAGCGTGCTGCTGGAAGTAAATGAAGTGAAATAGTTTATGTATTGCGGACCCGTGGTTGTAAAATTATTCATAAGAGGTGACACCTTTTGCTAAGGGATCATCGCTGCTAAAGTCTCTGAGAAAGGTGTCACCTCTTTGCAGAATAAACCCGGATGTACATTTAGGAAGAGCCAGTGTGTTGCTGGAAGTAAATGAAGTGAAATAGTTTTATGAATTGCAGACCCTGGTTGTAAAATATGACAGCACAAAAAATAGCCTATAAAAAAAACTTACACCAGCATTGCATTGCCATCATTCAACAGCGCATTGATGCTGCATTGCAGGCCATGCAAAATGCACAGGCTGCTGCCAACAGCGAAGAAAAAAGCAGTGCAGGCGACAAATATGAAACCAGCCGTGCAATGAGCCACCTGGAAAAAGATATGCATGCCCGTCAACTGGCTGCCAACCAAAATGAGTTGGCGGCATTGGACGCAATTAGTTGCAATACCTTACATGCATCAGTTACAACAGGAAGTATTGTTTTATGTAACGAAGCAAGTTTTTTTATAGCTGCAGGACTGGGCAAAATATCTTTTGAAGGTGGTATTATTTATGTATTATCGCCCAATGCACCCGTTGCAAAATCACTGTTGCATAAAGTAGCCGGTAACAGCCTCCCTTTTAACAAAAAAGTAATTTTTATTAAAGAAGTATTTTAATAGAAAGGATAACATATTGATATTTTTCGTTTGTTAAACTTAGTACCATCATTCCCCAAAAATAAGTTAGCAGGCGTTCAATTGGTCAGTAAATACTACTTTCGCAGAATAATAAAAAACAAAAAATAATGAGCGACGAACAATTAACAACTGGCGAAATACATACCGCCAAAGGTGTTTTAAAATTTGAACTATACGATGATGATGCACCCATTGCTGCAGCTAATTTTAAGAAACTGGTGAACCAGGGGTTCTATAACGGGTTAACTTTTCACCGGGTAATTCCAAACTTTATGATACAGGGTGGTTGCCCTGATGGCACGGGTGCAGGTGGCCCTGGTTATAGCATTAACTGTGAATTAA
>JAYUBR010000362.1:0-1913 GCA_043740775.1 Ferruginibacter sp.
TAATACACTGTTGCTGCCTACCTGGCTAAAGCCACTGCCCACACATTTAAACTGTTCATCAAACAGCAGGTAATTAATATAGGCTTTGGGTACCGCAGGAGCCCCGTTGCTTTGGGTAGTTTGCGTTGTAAACAAACTGGTAATACCTCCCGTACCGGCAGGCGTGTTTATCTGCCCCGCTGTTACCACACCATGCGTACCTGTTGCTGTATTTCCCAAAGGGCCGCCCAGTAAACCGCTTAAAATATCCAGTACCGGTACCGCAGTATTGGCGGCACTGCCACCGGTATTATTCTGAAAATAATAACTCTTTTTCGCCGTTGTTGGTCGCCTAAACTTAAACTATTTTCTTATCTCTTACGTACCGCCGCAGCGTGGTCTCTGACCTGCTGCCACCACAATGCAAAATGCTTTTTATATTCGTTCGGCGGGTCGGAGACCGGGCCCCGGCTCTCACGGCTTGGAGTATGCGCTCTTTAATGGTTTTGGAGTTACCAACTACGGCAGAAACCCGGCTCAATAATGGTTAGGCTAATTAATCTTGCCATTTTTAAAATCCTCTTTTATTTGTTCTTCAGTAACTTTATAAAATTCTTCCTTTTCAAAATCCCACCGTATTAAACCAGCACTATTATACCGTATATCATTTGTAGATAATATTGGCCTAAATAACTCTACTGAAACATTTTTTCTTCCTGCATAATAGTCTTCAATCCTATCTACTATATTATAATCGTCCCACACTGCAGATCTCTCCAACCTTAAACATTCTTGAGGCGTGGCTTTTCGTTCAGGGAGCCTGTCTTCCGGATAAAAAATTGTGCAGTCGTTTATATCCATTATGTCTTGGTGAAATTTAGGAGGGGTTTTTACAATATCTTCATCTGTCAATGCTACAACGCCCAATATTTTAAATTCGCCTTTGAGGATTACATCTTTGTAAATAGAAACATAAAACAAAATTGGCTTACTAATAATTATTTCAATAGATGATATTATTACGGTTTTAGCAACAATATAATCGTATATAGCGATTGTTGTTCCTATAAGCCTACCAAAAGCTATTCTATCTGAAGATAAATTTATATTTACTATTGCACCATTTTTAAACCTCTGTCGTTTCTTTTCCATTTTAGTATTTTATTTTATCTGCCGGATTATTATTAGGTAATTTACCAAATTTTAACTGAGACTGAGTTTGATAATAAGCCGCTTTTTTCCGGGAAACTGCCCTGATTTTATTTCTAGAATATCCTTTTTCACTTTGGGCTCCACCATTTGCATCTACCAAGTCCTGTTCTCTACCTTTTATTGCATCCTTATTTCTTGAAGCCCTGTCTAATTGAGCGGGGGAAAATTTTTCTTTCTTTAACACTAAATGTCCTTTCTCCCGGCCACCCACTGCTGCATCTGCTTCAGCTTTTGTTGGCTCGTCTCCATTTTTACAGTCACAAACCCCTGATGTTCTTCCAGAATAAACTTGTCCGGTAATAGAATTTGTTTTTGTATATGTGGCATAGAATATTTTAGTTTATCATCTTCATCATCTTTAGGAGGATTTGGTGAAGGAAATGGTAAAGGATTTGGATCTAACTTTGGCTGATTACTAAACATAAGATCATGTTCCCAATTGCCAGCAGGGCCACCTTGTAGTGGAAGTATAGTAAGAATAACAGTAAGTGCCCCTGTACCAATTGTCGGTAATAATCTTACAAAGAGTGGTCTAAGTGCACTTTTTATTATCTGCTCACCAATTTTTGCCCCGGCAGTTTGTACTACTTTAGTTGCAAGTGGGGCAAAACTGAAAGATGATTTAGCAATCTCTCCACCCCATGCAAAGTCTCTGACTACGGAAGCTCCTTCCAATCCATCCACATCGATATTTGCAATTGGGTCATTACTTCCATATTGGT
>JAYUBR010000363.1:0-6474 GCA_043740775.1 Ferruginibacter sp.
GTTTCAATCTGCGAATCTAAAATGGCAAACCATAGTTCCTGTGCCTTGATGGTTTTTCTTGCCCTTCCTTCTGCTTCGTATTTTGTGTACAGGGTTTCAAATGCTTCGCCATAACAATCGCTTAAGCCCGGTGCTTCGTTGGGGCAAAACAAACTCCACTGTCCATCGGCTTCTACTCTTTTCATAAACAGGTCGCATATCCACAATGCATAAAATAAATCCCTTGCACGCATTTCTTCTTTACCATGATTTTTTCTCAGGTCTAAAAAAGCAAATATATCTGCATGCCATGGCTCTAAATAAATTGCAAAGGCACCTTTGCGTTTGCCACCGCCCTGGTCAACATAACGGGCAGTATCATTAAACACCCTTAGCATTGGAACAATGCCATTGCTGGTACCGTTGGTACCGCCGATATAACTTCCTGTTGCACGGATATCGTGTATTGCTAAACCAATACCACCGGCACTTTGAGAGATTTTGGCTGTTTGTTTCAATGTATCATAAATACCATCAATGCTGTCTTCCTTCATGGTAAGCAAAAAGCAACTGCTCATTTGCGCCTTGGGTGTACCTGCGTTAAATAATGTGGGCGTAGCATGTGTAAACCAGCGCTCACTTAACAGATGATAGGTTTTAATTACACTGTCAATATCAGTTTTGTGAATGCCTACTGCCACACGCATAAACATGTGTTGCGGACGTTCAACAATTTTACCATCTATCTTTAAAAGATATGCTTTTTCCAATGTTTTAAAACCAAAATAATCAAATCCAAAATCACGGTCGTATATAATGGTGCTGTCCAATACTTCCGCATTGTCTTCAATCACCTGCCATACATCATCTGCCAGCAAAGGCGATTTTTTGCCGTTCGATTTATCAATGTACAGGTACATTTTCTTCATCGTTTCCGAAAAAGATTTGATAGTATTTTTATGCAGGTTACTCACAGCAATCCTGGATGCTAACGTAGCATAGTCAGGATGTTTGGTGGCTAATGATGCGGCTGTTTCCGCAGCAAGGTTATCAAGTTCCGTGGTAGGTACACCATCGTAAATACCTTCAATTACTTTTTTAGCCACGTCAATTGCATTTACCAGCGGGCTTAAACTGTAAGATAATTTTTCAATACGGGCTGTTACCTTATCGAATTTGATGGTTTCTTTTTTGCCATTTCTTTTAATTACGTGCATAGCGTTCTAAACTTTATATATTGGAGCAAATGATTGTTTCTTACTTAAAATCTAAGAGACAGAAAAGCTAACAATTAAATTGAAAATTGCTGCTTAAATTGTTTCCACAGATGTTAATTACTTTTTTAAAAGTCTTCTTCAAGGGAAAATGCCTGCGATTCTTTGGTGCCCATTACACCTGATTTCTGGTAGTCGCCCACTCTTTTTTCAAAGAAGTTGGTTTTACCCTGCAGGGAAATCATTTCCATAAAATCAAACGGATTGGTGGCGTTGAACATTTTGGGATAGCCCAACTCTGCCAGCCAGCGGTCGGCAACAAACTCAATGTATTGCTGCATCAGTTTGGCATTCATACCAATCAATGCAACTGGTAAGGCTTCTGTTACAAATTCTTTTTCAATGGTTACGGCATCAGCTATAATTGTAAATACTTCGTCTTTTGTTAATTTCTTTTCCAGCATACTGTACAACAAACAGGCAAACTCACAATGCAGGCCTTCGTCACGGCTGATGAGTTCGTTGCTGAAAGTTAAACCCGGCATGAGACCTCTTTTTTTCATCCAGAAAATAGAGCAAAAACTACCACTGAAGAAAATACCTTCCACGGCAGCAAATGCTACCAGGCGTTCTGCAAAATTTCCTTTGTCAATCCAACGTAAGGCCCATTCTGCTTTTTTCTTAACCGCAGGTACGGTATCAATGGCATGAAACAGGCGTTGCTTTTCTTTTGGATCTTTTATATAATTATCAATTAATAAGGCATAGGTTTCTGAGTGAATATTTTCCATCATAATCTGGAAACCATAAAAGCACCTGGCTTCAGGCAACTGCACTTCACTCATAAAATTAACGGCCAGGTTTTCATTTACGATGCCATCGCTGGCTGCAAAAAAAGCAAGAATGTGAGAGATGAAATGACGTTCACCATCATTGAGATTGTCCCAGTCTTTCTGATCGCTGCTTAAATCAATTTCCTCCGCCGTCCAAAAACTGGCTTCATGTTTTTTATACATTTCCCACACTTTGGGATAATTGATTGGCAGGATGACAAAGCGGTCTTTGTTTTCTCTTAACAATAATTCTGTGCTGTTGTGGCTTTCTGACATGATGATGGTGTTAATCGTTTATGTAAACGCAATTTGAAAAACGGGCATTGACAGTAAACCCGCAGTTGATTGGGTTTATTGAAGTGCTGTTATCCTTATTGCGAAGATGTTGCACTTGGTTGCTCAGGTGTTCGGCCAATCAATAACAGGATGTACATAATAATTTTTCTTTTGAAGGAAGCTAAATTACCAGTGGTATGCTTAGTGGTTAAGAACATAATTTCATCTTTTAGCTAAAATTAGTTTCATCACTTTCCCAATTAACGGCACTTACCTGAACTATTGCAATAGTACTAACCCTTTTTTATTGCATTTATAAAAGTTAGTAACACAATTTGTTAATATCGTTTGAAACCTTTGTGCAGTATGTATTGTGTTACTTATTGCTTTTTTTTCAACATTTTTTTCACCATTTGGGTATAAAAAAATATTGAAAATTCAAACAATTTTGTATGCTGTAAAAACAATCATTTCTGTCCCCTGAAAAGCTGATTTTACTGCCTTTTTTAAAACAATGTTTTAGGCTATAAAACTACTTTCCAAATTTTTGCTTAAGCGCTGCCAGCGCATCCTGTAAGGGTATTTCAGCCACCGGCTTTTTTACCGCATCAAAATTTGGTGCAGCCTGATGGCCACCTGAAGTGTGTTTTGCATATTGTTTTCTGGCCGGCCCTTCTTCTGTTTGTTTTATTGATAAAGCAATCCTTTTTCGTGCCGTATCTACTTCCAGCACTTTTACCTTTACGTGCTGGTTCAATTTTAACGTTTCATTGGGATCAATAATATAGGTATGCGAAATTTCGGATACATGCACCAGGCCATCCTGCTTTACACCAATATCAATGAATGCACCAAAGCGGGTTATATTGGTTACTACGCCCGGTACTTCCATACCCACTTTTACATCATCAATGCCATAGATATTGGCAAATTCAAAAGCTTGTGCTTCGCTGCGGGGATCAAGGCCGGGCTTCTTTAGTTCGTTTAAAATATCCTTAATGGTAAGCTCACCTATTTGTTCAGTGGCATATTTTTTTGCCTCAACTTTCTTTAACAATTCTTCTTTACCAATCAGTGATTTTACTTCTACTCCAAGGTCCTTTGCAATGGCTTCCACAACCGGGTAAGCTTCAGGGTGTACGGCACTTTGATCCAGCAAATCATCGCCTTCCTTGATACGCAAAAAACCTGCGCATTGTTCAAATGCCTTGCCACCCAACCGCGGCACTTTAAGCAATTGTTTGCGGCTGGTAAACTTACCGATCTCGTTCCTGTATTTCACAATGTTATCTGCCAGTGTACCACCGATGCCGCTTACATAGCTCAGCAAATGTTTGCTGGCGGTATTTAAATTTACACCCACATTGTTTACACAACTGATAACAGTCGCGTCCAACCGTTCCTTTAAACGAAACTGGTTTACATCATGCTGGTACTGGCCTACGCCAATGCTTTTGGGATCCAGTTTTACTAACTCCGCCAATGGGTCCATCAACCTTCTGCCGATGCTTACTGCACCACGTACCGTAATATCCTGATCGGGAAATTCCTCCCTTGCAATTTCAGAAGCAGAGTAAATAGATGCTCCATCTTCATTCACTAAAAATACCGGTAAGCCTAACTGCAGACTTTTGATAAAGTTATCGGTTTCCCTTCCCGCCGTTCCATCGCCAATGGCAAATACTTCAATGCTATATTGCTGTACCAGGTTTCGAATTTTGATGGCTTCTGCGGCCACTTTATTTGTTTCATGCGGAAAGATGAGATCGGTTTTTTGCAGCTCTCCTTTTTCATCCAGGCAAACCACTTTACAACCTGTTCTATAACCCGGATCAATGGCTAAAATTCTTTTGCTGCCAATGGGAGAACTCAGCAATAACTGGCGCAGATTTTCTGCAAAAACATTGATGGCTTCTTCGTCTGCCTTTGCTTTTAAAGCAGTTCTGAATTCAGTCTCCAGGCTCGGTTGCAATAACCGGCGGTACGCATCTTTAACTGCCTTGCGCAACTGGTCGCTACAGGTGCTCATGCCTTTGATGTACATGGCTTCAATCATTTCCAGCGAAGCATCTTCAGCTGGTAAAATAGCGATACGTAAAAAGCCTTCCAAAAAGCCACGCAATACAGCGAGTATTCTATGCGAAGGTGCTTTAGAAATCAACTCGCTAAAATCAAAATAATCCTTGTATTTAATACCAGCAGTTTCTTTATCGCTAACCACTTTGCTTTGCAGCGTGGCTTCATTTTCAAACAGTTTACGCAGTTTTGCCCTTACGGCTGCGTCTTCATTTATCTGTTCGGCAATAATATCCCTGGCACCTTGCAAAGCCGAATCTGCATCCAAAACTTTTTCGTGGATGAAACCTGTAGCGGTGGCAACGATGTCAATATCTTTTTGTTCAAGTAAAAAATCAGCCAATGGCTCCAAACCATTCTCCCTGGCGGTTTGTGCTTTTGTTTTTCTTTTAGGTTTATATGGCAGATAAATATCTTCCAGCTCTGCAAGGGTGGTTGCTTTGTTGATTTTTCCCTGCAGGGCTTCTGTCATTTTTTCCTGGTCAGTAATTGTTTTTTCGATGAAGGTTTTCCGCTCATGAAACTCTTTTAAAAACTTTGCTTCATCCTGTATCTGCTGTATCTGTACTTCGTCCAGCGCCCCGGTTTTATCCTTCCGGTAACGGGCAATAAAGGGGATGGTAGCTCCTTCGGCAAATAAACTCAATACAGCTTCTACCTGCTGTAATTTTATATTTAATTTTTGTGCGATTGGTTGTACGAAATCTGACATGGTGTTACAAATTTTTAAATTCAGGGCTGCGAAAATAGTGTTGTGAACGGAAAGAAAAAATAGAAAATTTAATTTTGAAAGCTTAGGTTAGCCGGTGCCAGGCTGATGCGCTTTTCCGGATTTTTTTCTACAAATGAATAAATACTGTTGCGGATGGTATCATTATCGGCATAAGGATTTAAATGTATTTTAAGTTCGTCAGCAGAAGTAACGCTGATGCCCGAAGGCAAATACCCCATTCCCCAAAAACTACCTCTTTCAATTAACAAACATAATTTTTCTGCTGCTTTTATGCCCTTATCCATCACTGCAAATGTTGGTAATTTTTCTTCCAGCGCCTGCAGGGCTTTTTTTATTTTATTGTTGTATAAATCTGGCGGGTCTAATAATTCTAATTCCGTATCAGAAAATGGCGTTTTATCAATGAAGCATAATTTTTCATTTAACGCAAATTCTTCGGCCATTTTTTTTATCATTACCAGGCCTTCATGTAACAAATTAAAACTGTAGAGTGCCGGAATATTCTTTTTCTTTTTATCAATGGCCAGGCGCAGGTAGCCACGGTTGTCTTCAAACTGGTACAGCGCAAACTTTTGTGCCGGTTGCTTTTGACTGTAATTGAATTTCGGCCAGAGCCTTTTTATTTCTGCACTTTCCAGTACAATGGCTTCCAGTTCTGTGGCACATTCTTTACAGGTTATTTTACAAATGATGCGTAAAAAATTCTGCCGCTTTCTGTCAGGGTCATTGTGTGTAAAATGACTGCTCACCCTTTTTTTTATGTTGATGGCCTTGCCTACATACACAATTTTATCTTTCGGATCATGAAAATAATATACGCCCGGCCCAACCGGTAAACAGGCAACATCCGCCTTGGTTAAATGCAGTGGCAGCCATTGCTCAGCAGATGATTTTTTTAGCATTTGCGCAATGTGTTCTGTACCGCCATTGGCCATACAATGCTCCAATAATTTTACCGTGGCTTTGGCATCGCCACCTGCCCGGTGCCGGTTATCAATTGGCAATGCCAGCGAACGGCAAAGATTACCCAGGCTGTAAGACGGTAAGCCTGGAAATGTTTTTCGGCTTAACCGGACTGTACATAATTTTTTTTCGGCAAGCTCAAAACTGGCCGCTTTCAAATGGTGTTTTACAAAAGAGTAATCGAAGTTCACATTGTGCGCAACAAAAATGGTATCATTCAATAATTCATAAATGGTAGCCGCAACCTCTTCAAAAAGCGGTGCATCTGCCACCATAAAATTATCAATACCGGTTAGCGATGTTATGTAGGCAGGTATTTTTTGCAATGGATTAATGAGCGTTTCAAAATGCTTTACCACCCGCTCACCATCATGAATAAATATGGCTATTTCAGTGATAC
>JAYUBR010000364.1:0-1908 GCA_043740775.1 Ferruginibacter sp.
GTGCTTCACTGGAAGCCCGTTGCATTTGCTCTTCAAAATTGGCTTCTTTTTCCACTACCCGCATTCCTTTGCCGCCCCCGCCTGCAGAGGCTTTTATCAAAATGGGATACCCCACTTCAGCGGCAGTTTTTTTTGCCAGGGCAATATCTTCAATAGCCTTGTCAATTCCCGGCACCATTGGAATATTGTATTTTTTTACACAATCCTTCGCCGCAAGTTTACTGCCCATAATGCGCATGGCTGCTGGCGAGGGGCCAATAAAAGTAATACCGGCATCTTCAACGCCTTGAGCGAAAATTGCATTCTCGCTTAAAAAACCATAGCCGGGATGAATACCATCCACACCCAATTGTTTGGCAAAGGCGATTATTTTATCCCCGTTTAAATAAGATTCACCCGAGGATGCAGGGCCCAAACAAACGGCTTCATCTGCATACAATACATGCGGTGAATTTCTGTCTGCTTCCGAAAAAACCGCTACTGATTGTATGCCCATTTTTCGGATGGTACGAAGGATGCGCAATGCAATTTCTCCGCGGTTGGCAACTAATATTTTTTGCATGACTTCTTTATTTCTTTGCTGCTTCTTTTTATTTTCTGGTTGGTTTAAACAATCATCGCTCTTATTCCAGCTCTATCAACACCTGTCCTTTTTCAACTGTTTGTCCTGCAACCACAGCTACTTTTTTAATGGTTGCGGCGGAATGAATCACAATGCAGTTTTCCATTTTCATTGCTTCAAGGATTAACATTTTATCTCCTTCAATTACGGCCTGGCCATTGGATACCGCGATTTCAAGCACCCTGCCCGGCATCGGTGCCTTTATCTCTTTAATTTGCTTATTGGTGGCTAAACCGAAACCCATTTTTTCCAGTACCTGGTTCAGTTCATCTTTTATTTCTATCATAAAATCTTCACCATCCACTTCAACTGTAAATTTCTTTGAAGCCAGATCAGCAGTTATAATCTTTGCATTTACTGACCGGTTATTTTGCAGAAGATTAAACGCAAGCGGGGCTATGTGTACCAAATTGGCAGATGCAATTTCTTCGGAAGTAAAACAAAATTCAAACTCATTTGCTTTCACTTTAAAGCCAGTTTTTGTATCGGGCATAATGGAATGTTTTTTTGCCGGTGGAATGTTAGGGAATACACCTGCTTTAACAGGTAATAAATTTGATGGTGAAAATTACGAAATAAAAAGTATCAAAAATAGATGGAATACATGCGGTCTGTTTTAGCACGGAGAAACAAAGGAAACAACAAATACGAAGTTGTGGGCCCGGCGTGAAAACAATTCGCTGTGTACTTCGTTTTCTTTGTATCCTTTGTGTGAAACAAAACAAGTTTAACTTTAGCACAATGAAATTAAAACTTGCACTCCTCCTTATCTACTGCAGTTGTTGCTTTTCAAAATGCCATCCGCAACAAAAGGATACGGTACCCGCCATTACTAAACCAACGGTATATACAATGGGTAAAGCTTCGGCCGATGGCATTGGAAAATTTTACCTGGGCCGGGAAATTGCCCATGTAATGGGTGCGTCAGGGAGCGACTGGCTTGAAAGAGATGACCGGGATAAGGAAGAAAATACTTCGCTGGCCATTGAAAAAATACAATTACCTGCTAAGGGTGTGGTGGCTGATATTGGTGCTGGTACCGGTTACTATAGTTTTAGGCTGGCTGTTAAAGTACCGCAGGGAAAAGTGTATGCTGTAGAAATACAGGATGAAATGATTGCCCTTCTTAAAAATAAAAAACAAACAATAAAAGACAGTGTGGTAGAAATTGTAAAAAGCACTGCGCTTACACCCAACTTGCCACCCAACAGTACAGACCTGGCTATTATGACCGATGTATACCATGAACTGGAATACCCGGCAGAAATGCTGCAGGCCATTCATAC
>JAYUBR010000365.1:0-1906 GCA_043740775.1 Ferruginibacter sp.
TGGTGGCATTGCAGCATCTTCCCTGTATGAAGGGATTAAAATTTTTGATATCCGTATTCGCCTGCCGGAACAATTCAGGCAAAATTCGGATGATATTGGCAACCTGCTGGTTCCTACGCAAAGTGGTAGTAAAGTTCCCATCAAAGAGATTGCCAATATAACCCAGAAAACGGGTGCCTGCCTAATCTTTAGGGATGACAATGAACGTTATTCCACATTGAAATTTTCCATCCGCGACAGAGACATGGGCAGTACCATTAAAGAAGCACAGGAAAAAGTAAATAAGGCTGTGCAATTGAAAAGAGGTTATCGTATGGAATGGCAGGGGGATTTTGAAAACCAGCAAAGAGCGGAAAAAAGATTGATGCAGGTAGTTCCTGTTAGTCTTTTATTGATATTTCTTTTGCTGTTTACCATGTTTGGAAATTTTAAAGACGCATTATTGGTTTTTTTAAATGTTCCATTTGCAATAGTAGGAGGTATCATGGCGTTGCATATTACCGGTACCAATTTTAGTATATCAGCAGGTATTGGTTTTATTGCTCTTTTTGGTATTTGTATCCAGGATGGTGTATTGTTGATTTCTGTATTCAAACAAAATCTTCAAAAAATGAAAGGGCAGTCAGCCTATTTGTACAATGGCATTAAACTCGGTGTAAACTCAAGGATACGGCCCGTAATGATGACGGCAATGATGGCTGCCATTGGTTTATTGCCAGCCGCAGTGTCTCATGGTATAGGTTCAGAAAGTTCAAGGCCGTTGGCAAGAGTAGTAATTGGGGGTATTTTATGTGCAATGATTTTTTCATTATGGGTTTTTCCATTGATTTTTGGCTGGGCGTATAGAAATTTTGACACAAAACATCTGGAACCTGCTGTTACAAACGATCAACCAGAAAAAAATAATTAGGTATCATTTTCTTAGAAACATAAGTACAATTCACAGTAAGCATACTATTTTGGATAAGGCAGCTTTCAAAAAATTTTTTTTATAATTAGTTGTTTCCTGTTGGCAGGTGTAAACTCCCATGCGCAACAGTTTTTTTTTAAAACCTTCAGTAAACTATTACCCACAAAGGATAAAGGGGATAATTATTACAGAAGCGATCACTGGCGCGGCTATCACTGTTTGGTTAAATTACCTTTGATATAAAAAATTTCCACGTACTTCTTTTCACTTCTTTAATGATAATAATGAATGGTTAAGCATGGACAAAGTAGGGCATGCTACTACCGCTTATAATATTTCATTTGCACAAAATGATATGTTAAGATGGGCCGGTGTAAAATCAGGGCGGGCTGCTTTTATAGGTTCATTTTCTGCTTTAGCCTTCATGACCATGATTGAAATAATGGACGGACATTCTGTTAAATGGGGTTTTTAAAAAGGCGATATGCTGGCCAATATTGTTGGCTGTCTTTTTTTTGATGGTCAGCAATTATTGTGGGGACAACAACGGATCAGCCTGAAATATTCTTATCATGCTACCATTTTTCCTCATTATAACCCAGGTGAACTTGGTAAAAATCTGCAAGAAAAAATGTTAAAAGATTATAACGGTCAAACCTACTGGCTCTCATTGAACATTGGTTCTTTCTTACCTCAAATAAGTCAATTTCCCAAATGGCTAAACCGTTCCGCAGGTTATGGCGCAAAGGGTATGATTGGTGCCGTGAATAATCCGAAAGAAATTAATGGTAAAGCTGTTTCGCCATTTGATCGATACCGCCAGTTCTATCTTGCTTTTGATGCTGACCTTTATCGCATCAAAGGTATTACGTCATTTACAACTACAGCTTTTAAACTGAATCGTTTTATAAAAATGCCGGCTCCCGCTTTTGAATGGAATACTTTGCCAAAAGGGCAGTTTCATTGGTTTTATTTTTGAAGTTTTTAAAACTATTT
>JAYUBR010000366.1:0-1906 GCA_043740775.1 Ferruginibacter sp.
TTTCCGTTTTTTGTATTAGGCAAACCAACCACACCTGAATTCCACATACGGTCTGCATGTTGTATTGTAATACCTCCAAAAGATTTTCCCTGTACCTGGCGCCATAATTTTTTTTGTGATTTATTTTTCTTGCGTGAAAGTTCCCCTTCATTATCGTGCATTACTGCAAACCCCTTTTCCATGCTGCTTTTCATCACTGCCAGATCGCCAAATAAAAAAGTATCGCAATCCAAATAAACTACTGGTTCATTCGGATACAAATGACAGGCCTTTTCAATCGCTTTAATTTTTATCCGCCAAAAAAACTGATGCGCTCCTTTCCATTCTGTTAAATCATTTTCTGTTACTTTGATGATATGCACGTGTGGCTTTAAATGCTTGTAAAAATCCTCATTATCGGTAACAATATTGATAGAGCTTACAAACTGCTTTTGTGTAAGAAATGAATAAATGGAGAATGCTGTTTGTAAATGTATTTGGGCGTTGGGGCCAAAAGCCATGTAAAGTAAATTCATAGTTTATCTTCAAATAACCCAATGGTTACATGAGCTGTTTTTAGTTGGTGATGATACATGTACAGGTTGTGCAAACGCTCGGCAAGAAAACCTTCCACTCTTGATTGATAAGGGTCTTTTGGAATAATGATTCTTTGTTTAACTTCTTTTAAAACAGTTAATAAAAAATGCATGTAATTATCCCATACGCTCCAACGGGCAATCATCATACTGTGGTAGGAGATTTTTTTTAATTTTCCATAACTTTCAATACTCCAAGCAAAATCAGGAAATTTTTCTACCACAACATCCATTGTGGCATCATAATGCTCTTTTTTATGCTGTTGGGTGTAAGCATCTTTAATACTGTATACAATCCCCTTTTCTTTCATCGCCCAGGTAGGTCGTTGCACAATAACATCATGATGTGCCAATAACTTTTGCAGATGCAAATATAAAGCCGGGGTAAGGACACTGTCCATTACTTTCTGTGATGTTCTTAAATAATAACGGCTCCTCTTTTTAAAAAATAGTTTGTATTTATCCTGTATAAAATAACGGCGATATTGGCACAATCCCCAGGCATCACACTTAGATCTGTCTGCATTTTTCAATACCCAATATGCTACTGTAATTTCATTGTATGTAGCGCCTAAGTGCGAAATATTATCGCCTGTATCATCGCCCTGCATCGGTAGTTTAATGGTTGCATCTGCAGCGCCGCTTTGGATAGCTGTAATATAGTCTGCCTTTGGCATTAGTGGAAATGGCTTATGATAGGCGCTAAATAGTTGTATGGTTGGTAACATAATTAAAGGCTAAATTAGTTTAAAAAAATCTTTCGTTCTATAGATTGATCCGGCAATATTTGTGAAAACAGTGCATGGATGATGATGTTCACTCCTTTTTAGATTACCTTAATTGATTTTGGTTTTACATGGTAAATTTATTAAAAGCAAAAATAATTAAACCTGCTTTTCTATATGTTTATAAAGTACTATATTCATCCAAATAAAAATTAATGAATTCCATTTCTGTAATCATCATTGCGAAAAACGAAGCAGAAAATATTGTGGATTGTATTATGAGTGCAAAGCAGGTTAGCAAAGATATTATTGTTGCAGACAGCGGAAGCCAGGATAATACCCAGGCTCTTGTAATAAAGGCCGGCGCCAGGTTACTGCAAACAGACTGGAAAGGATATGGCCAAACCAGGAATGAAGCCGCTGCAATTGCCGTAAATAATTGGGTGCTGGCATTGGATGCTGATGAAAGAATTACTCCCAGACTGGCAGCAGCCATTACAAATTTATCATTGGATGATGATTGCATATTGTACGGATTTAAAAGAAGCAATTTTTTAGCTGCAAAAAAATTAAGATTTGGTGAATGGGGCAAAGACAAAGTGTACC
>JAYUBR010000367.1:0-6457 GCA_043740775.1 Ferruginibacter sp.
CGTAAAGAAGAAAAAGCAAAAATGATGAGCGTATTAACGCCTGAGCAAAAAATAAAACTGGGACAACTTAAAAAAGACAGGGAAGCAAAACGTGATGCAATGGTGGCAAAAAGATTGGATAAAATGAAAGCCAAACTCAATTTATCTGACGACCAGGTTGCTAAAATAAAATCGGGCAGGGAAGATATTCATGCACAATTTAAAGCCATCCGGGAAAATGACCAGTTAAACCGTACAGAAAAGAAAGAAAAATTAATGGCCTTAAAAGAGCAAATCAAAAACAATTTAAAAATATTTTAACGTCCGAACAAATAAATAAAATAGAAGCTTTAAAGAAAAACAGGATGGAAAAGAAACTGGCTAAGTAAAAAAGGTTTCCCTCTGAAGGCATCAAGGCGTAACCGTTGGTTGCGCCATTTTTATTGTTGAAACCTTACGGATGCTATTTTTAATCGCAATGCAATTTTATCCAATCCTTTTGCAGATAAGGGTTTTACAGCTTTTAGTTATATCTTTGTGCTTCACTCCTGTTGAAACAACAGTAAAAATCTACACAGTATGAGTCAGGCTCACTTCCAGCAATTTGTTGCAAAAAAAAAGAACAGTTTAATTAAAGAAGAATTTAAACAGGCAAAAAAGAAAGCCAAAAAGGACCGTGCAATAGCCATTGACAAACGTTTTGAAGAAAAAAGACGCCTGAAAGCAGCCGCAAGAAATACGGTGCCAGGAGCTCCTTCTCCAATTAAAGCAGTTACCAGTGCTACCAAAGCAAAAAGCAGCCAGCATAAAAAAGAAGATAAAATAGCTGCCATTGAAAATAATTTTAACCAGGTAGAAAAAATAGTTGGTATAAAAAAAGAATATGCCCCACCGGTTACTAAAGTGCCTGTTAAACCAGCCTTGGGTAAACCTGTTGCAGTTAGCAATGCCTTAATGCCGCTGAATAAATTTTTAGCACATTGTGGAGTTTGCAGCAGAAGAGACGCAGTAACGCTCATTAAAGAAGGCAAGGTAAAAGTTAATGACACCGTAATTATTGAACCTGCTTTTAAAGTATCTGAAAGAGATGAAGTAAAATTCAATGGTAAAAAATTATTTGTCAGTAAAAACCTGGTGTATATTTTATTGAACAAGCCAAAAGATTATATCACTACAACAGATGATCCGCAGGGAAGAAGAACGGTGTTGCAGCTTACCAAAATGGCTACTACCGAAAGAATTTATCCTGTTGGCAGATTGGATAGAAATACTTCCGGTGTTTTGTTACTTACCAATGATGGAGAGCTTACACAAAAGCTATCTCACCCAAGTTATAATATTACCAAAGTGTATGAAGCCAGGTTGGATAAAAATCTTACCAAAGCTGATTTTGATAAAATATTAAACGGCCTGAAATTAGAAGACGGCGAAATAAAAGCAGACTCCCTTGCTTATGCAGATGCCAAAGATAAATCTATCATTGGCATTGAAATACACAGTGGCCGCAACCGTATTGTACGCCGGATTTTTGAACATTTGGGATATGATGTAAAAGGACTCGACAGGGTGATGTATGCCACCCTTACCAAGAAAAATGTAGAACGTGGCAAGTGGCGTTTTTTAAGTGAGAAAGAAGTGCGCTTATTGAAATACCTGAATGCATCACACAAGAAAATTATTTCTACAAAAACAGCAGCCAACAATATAGCAGATGATTAAAGACAATGCATTTACAGATAATAAAAAATCTGCGGGAACTTCCAAATCTACATCAGGTGCTGGTGCAGTGTTAAAAGATTTAAGCACTATCACGCTGTTTGAAAATGATCATTTTATTGCGCTCAACAAACCGGCAGGTGTGCTTTCCATTCCCGACAGGATGCAATCTGAACCTTCGCTGAAAGATAAACTAATAGAAAAATACGGTAGCATATTTACCATACACCGGTTAGACCGGGAAACCAGTGGTATTATTTTATTTGCAAAAGATGCCGAAACACACAAGTATTTTTCAAAACAGTTTGAAGAAAAAACCATGGAAAAATATTACTTAGGGCTGGTGCATGGCATACCTCCCGAAAAAACGGGTAAGATTGATGCAGCCATTATAGAGCACCCGGTTTTTAAAGGACAAATGGTAATCAACAAAAACGGAAAACCCTCTTTAACAGAGTATGAAGTGCTGGAAAATTTAGGTAAGTATTCTTTGGTAAAATTTCAATTACATACCGGACGAACTCACCAGATAAGGGTGCATTCAAAAAATATCGGGCATCCCATTGTATGCGATCCGTTGTATGGTGATGGCAAAGCGGTGATGCTTTCTGCCATTAAAAAGAAATTTAAATTAAGCAAGCATGATAATGATGAGAGGCCAATGCTGAACAGGGTTGCACTGCATAGTTACGAGTTAAAATTTAAAGATGCACAGGATAAAGAATTCAATCTGGTGGCAGAACTGCCCAAAGACATGCGGGCATTAATACAACAGTTGAAGAAAAATAAATAAAATCACAAGAGCCACTTTTCAGTGGCTCTTGCTGTATCGATAACAAAATGAAAGTCTATTTCAAATCAGGCTGAGGTGTATAACGCAAATAAGGTTTTACAACTTTCACCCCCTTAGGAAATTTCTTAATCGCATCTTCTGTACTCACAGATGGTACTATAATTACATCTTCACCCTGTTGCCAGTTGGCAGGCGTTGCCACACTGTAGTTGGCAGTTAATTGCAAAGAGTCTACCACCCTTAAAACTTCTACAAAATTTCTGCCGGTAGAAGCAGGGTAAGTAATGATTAGTTTCACTGTTTTATCGGGTGCAATAATTACCAGTGAACGTACCGTAGCAGTAGCAGAAGCATTGGGATGTATAAAATCATACAGTTCAGAAACCTTGCGGTCATCATCGGCAATGATGGGAAAATTTACTGATACATTCTGCGTTTCGTTGATATCGCCTATCCAGCCTAAATGCTTATCCACCGGATCAACACTTAATGCCAGTACTTTTACATTACGTTTTTCAAATTCATCTTTTAAGGCCGCGGTACGACCCAGTTCAGTTGTACACACCGGTGTATAATCTGCAGGGTGAGAAAATAAAATACCCCAGGAATCTCCCAGGTATTCATAAAAATTAATTTCACCGAGTGATGTTTTTGCTGTAAAGTTGGGAGCAGTATCCCCTAAACGTAGGCTCATAATAAATTATTTTTAGGTTACAAATATACAATAATAGTCTATCAATCAAGTGGACTTAATTTTGTTTTTTTTTATTTTTGTTTTTTAGCTACCTTTCTTTTATGTTATCAAAAAAGACTCAATATGCGCTGAAGGCGCTTGGTTACCTGGCAGGTAAATATGGCGAAGGCCCTGTATTAATATCTGATATTTCGAGGAAAAAAAAGATACCGATTAAATTCCTTGAAACCATCCTGCTGGAATTAAAACAGGCAGGTGTTCTGGAAAGTAAAAAAGGCAAAGGCGGGGGATATTACCTGGTCCACTCACCAAAAAAAACAACGCTGGCTCAAGCCATCCGGCTGGTGGGTGGCCCTATTGCCCTGCTCCCTTGTGTGAGTATTAATTTTTATGAAAAATGTAAGGATTGCGATGAGGCAGTCTGTGGGCTCAATAAAGCCATGAGAATTACCAGGGATGCCACTTTAAAAATCCTGGAAAAGAAAACGCTGGCAGAATTGATAGACAGACCCGACGTTCAGGAGTTATAACTAAATTTAAAACCTACAGTTTGAACCTGATAAGAGCTGCATTACGAAGGCCCATTACCATCCTGGTATTGGTGGCAGGGTTAACTTTTTTTGGTATCAATGCGGTACGCAATATCAAGATTGATATTTTCCCGGATATGAATTTGCCCGTGATTTATTTATCCCATCCTTTCGGCGGTTACACGCCCGACCAGATGGAATCTTATTTTGGTAAAGCTTATGTAAACCTGCTGTTGTATGTATCGGGCGTAAAAAATATCGAAACAAAAAATATACAGGGGTTAACCTTAATGAAACTTACCTTTTATGAAGGTACCAATATGGCACAGGCCGTTGCTGAGGTGTCGGCTTTTAGCAACAGGGCACAGGCCAACTTTCCACCGGGTTCACAACCTCCTTTTATCCTTCGTTTTGATGCTTCCACTTTACCGGTAGGGCAATTGGTGTTGAGTAGCCCCATGCGTACCAATAATGAATTACTCGATTTTGCAAGCGTGTATATCAGACCTTCTTTTTCCTCTATTCCCGGCCTGGTTTCGCCTGCACCTTTTGGTGGTAATCAACGAACTGTAGTTATCAAAGTAGATCCGCAAACATTGCGGTCACACAATCTTACTGTTGACCAGGTGGTAGAAGCATTAAGAATCAATAATCAGACTTCGCCCGCAGGCAATGTTCGTATTGGTGATAAAAATTATTTAACCCCCGTAAACACCACCATCAAAACAGTAAAGGATTTTGAGAAAATCCCTTTATTTAAAGGCGGTGTACAAAACCTGTATTTAAAAGATGTGGCAACTGTAGAAGATGGGGCCGATATTACTAGCGGCTATGCCCTCATCAACGGCAAGCGTTCTGTGTATTTAGCCATTACTAAATCGGCTGATGCATCTACCTGGGATGTAGTGCAAAACCTTAAAAAAGCAATTCCGCGTTTCCAGGCGGTACTGCCTGCAGATGTAACTTTATCTTACCAGTTTGACCAGTCTGGTTATGTGATCAATGCTGTAAAAAGTTTGCTGTTCGAAGGTGCCATTGGCGCTGTCTTAACAGGTTTGATGGTACTGATATTTCTGGGTGATCCAAGAGGCGCATTGATTGTTATCCTCACCATTCCTATCTCTATTATATCGGGCATTTTATTTTTATCGCTCTTTCATCAAACCATCAATATCATGACGCTGAGTGGCCTTTCGCTGGCCATTGGTATTTTGGTAGATGAATCTACGGTAACGATTGAAAATATACACCAGCACCTTGATATGCACAAGCCCAAGGCACTTGCTATCTGGGATGCCTGTAAAGAAATTGCCTTCCCAAAACTATTGATCCTCTTTTGTATACTGGCGGTTTTTGCACCTGCTTTCACTATGAAGGGAATTCCTGGCGCCTTGTTTTTACCGCTTGCGATGGCCATTGCTTTTTCCATGATCGTTTCTTACTTTATGGCACAAACATTTGTACCCATCATGGCCAACTGGTTAATGAAAGACCATCATATAAAAAAAGGTAATTCAGCCACAGACATGAGTGATGAAGAAGAGTTTGTTGCCAGCGGACTTACCGCTGCTGAGGAAGGTGATACCTGGGATCAAAAGAAAAGACTGGTTGAAAAATCTATGAATGAAACGGGTGGAAAATTATCGCCTTTTGATAGATTCCGTAACCGGTTCCTTCGTTTCTTATCAAGGCTTTTTCCTTTTACAAAACTTGTAGTTACCGCTTATATAATTGTGATCTCCGGTATAGCATTTTTATTACTCCGCAACATTGGCCGTGATGTGTTGCCGAAAGTAAACGCCAAACAATTCCAGGTGAGGTTGCGGGCACCCGAAGGTACAAGGGTTGAACGCACAGAGCTTGATCTTGTAAAATCATTGGCAGTGCTGGATACGCTGGTTGGCAAAGAAAATATTGCCATCACTTCGGCATTTGTCGGTAGTCATCCCGGCTTATTTTCTACCAGCCCCATTTACCTTTTTATGGCAGGGCCACACGAAGCTGTGTTACAGGTGCAATTAAAAGAAGGTTATAAAATCAATTTAGAAGAACTGCAGGACAGGTTCAGGGAACGAATGAAAGCAGCTTTGCCGGAGGTAAATTTATCTTTTGAGCCCATCCAGTTAACTGATAAAATATTAAGCCAGGGCGCACCCACCCCGATAGAAGTAAAAGTGGCCGGCAAAAGCAAACAGGTAAATGAAGCGTATGCAAATAAGCTAATAGAAAAGCTAAATACAATTCCTTACCTGCGGGATGTACAGATAGGCCAAAGCACCAAATACCCTTCCATCAATATTGATATTGACAGGATAAAAGCTGCCCAGTTGGGTGTAGATGTATCGGACATTTCACGTTCGTTAACAGCTTCTACTTCTTCCAGCCGTTACACAGAAAAAAATGTTTGGGTAGATCAAAAGATCGGGTTGAGTTATGCAGTACAGGTAGAAATACCTGAAAATAAAATGAGCAGTACCAATGACATCGGTGAAATACCGGTTTTAAAAAATCAGCCACGCCCTGTGATTGGCGATATTGCAACGATTACGACAGGCATTACCCATGGCGAAAATGACAATACCGGTAATATTCCAGTACTTTCAGTAACTGCTAACCTCTACAAAAAAGACCTTGGTCATGCTACCCGGGATGTGGATGCCGCTATTAAATCGCTTGGGCCGTTGCCCCGTGGTTTAACTATGGAAGCAAGGGGATTAAGTGATGTTTTAACTGATACACTGGCGA
>JAYUBR010000368.1:0-6456 GCA_043740775.1 Ferruginibacter sp.
GGCCTGCTGGAAGTATCTATCGGCCATGCATTGATATGCGACGCACTTTACCTTGGCTTGGAAAATACGGTTCAATTGTACAAGCGGTGCCTGAGTGGTGTTGAATCTTATGTTTATGGGAAAGAATAGTGCATTGATTTCTTACGATACGGCTTGGCGATACGGTGGTATTTGAAAATCTGCCCCAAACTGAAGCTGATTATTTATTGTGCCGAAGTTACAATTGTCCGCCCTAATATAATCAAGCCCACGTGTTGGCTATATATGCCATCCCAAAAGAACTTGCCCCCAAAATGATGTTTACTTTAGTTTGACAAAGTTTTTAAAATTACTTTTAGAGAATCAAGATTTTGTTGGAGTATTTGTATCTGTTTGCTTTGGTCTTTCATATGTAATTCTATCTGTGGCTTTGCTAATTCAATCTCTTTGATTTTCGTGTCTATATTATTTTTATATGCTATCGTAGCATATACAGACAGACCACTAATAAAAATTGCTATCAATGGTAACCATTTATTTAATTTGATATTACCTACGGAAATACGTTTTAATTTCTCATCTAAATCATCCCTTTGCTTTTTAAGTATTTTTTCAACTTCTTCAAGTTTAAGATAATAAGAGTAAGGCCGTTTTTTGTATTCTTTTGGTAATGTATCTATAAAATGAACAGCTTTTGAGTTTAGCCAATAATCATAAATAACACGATTATTCCCCATAGTGCGTTGTATATTTTCCGTCCTGTCTGCAAAACCTATTTCATAAATTTGCGTTAGAATTCTTCTTACATCAAGAGCTTTTTCTCCAGTAGAATCCGGATTGTCTCTATCATTAGCAGGTGTACCCAACCTATCAAATAAGTACATAAATCCCTCGTCAATCCTTTCTGTTTCTGTCATGTGTAAAAAAAATAAAAACGTTGTCTAACCAAAAGAAACCTATATAAAAAAGTATTAACCCACAATCTAAAACTACAGTCAGCCCCAAGCCCAAAGTAAAGTACTCTTAAGTACTACAGTAAACAATTATTTAACTCCATTTGCTGCAGCATCCAGGTAGGCAGAAAAATTATATATAGTAGTGGCTGCTATTTCAATCTGTTCCTGTGCTTCTTTCCAGTTGCGCTGTTCAATGGCTTCAGTTATGCCGGGTAATGTTTTTACGCCGTAGCCGGTAAAAAATCCGGGCGCATAAATGGCATGTTTATACCATCCACGTCTTGGCAGTCCGTCTTTGGTAAGCAACACCTGCTCTGCTTTGTACAATTGTTTGTTGAGTTCATTCCTCTTGTCAGCAATCATTGTATTGCCACTAACTGCATTCAATGCATCTGCACTTTTCGCCAATGTTGCCACCGCATTTTGAAGGGAACCAAAGTTTAAATAAGGTACTTCGGCTTTGGCCACGGGGGGCAATAAAGGTTCGGTCACTTTATTGGAAATGCTGTAATATTTTTCTTTGATCAACTGGTTTTCTACCAGGGTGTTTTCCCTCATTTCATCTGCCATTGCAATTACATCGCTAGTGTATTTGTTAATGGTGGTTTGTAAATTACGGAAATCAAACGGCAGGCTTTCAGCATCGGCAAACCGCAATGTTGTACGGCCGGCTGTTTTTGCTAACGCCACTCCATATTCAAAAGTGGGGTCTTTAAATCTTTTGTATAAATCGTAAGAGTCATAGATGGAATGATATTCGCCACCATCATCTTCACCACCAAAACCAAGGTTTAAAGAGGGAATGCCAATGTGTTGTGCAAATGGTGAAAAGTCAGAACCAGAGCCCAATGCAGGTAAAACAAATGTATTTTTCCCCATCGCATCTTTCTTTGCTTTGGCAGAGCCTGCAGTTACAATATTCAGGGATCTTCTTCTGTCAAAAACACTCACATTGGTTTGCGGATCGGTAACGGATTTCGCAATTTCTGTAAATGCCGGCTCCAGTGCCTGTGATCCGCCGGCTTCCAAAAAGCCACGACCATTGCCATCAGAATTGATGTATAATACTGCTTTTTTTTGCAATTCATCTGCATGCGTTTCTACCCATTCTGTTGAGCCCATTAACCCCGGCTCTTCCCCATCCCATGCACAGTATACAATGGTACGTTTTGGTTTCCATCCTGCTTTTACCAGTTCCCCTACCGACCTCGCTTCTTCCATCATGGCCGCCTGCCCGCTTAACGGATCATTTGCTCCATTTACCCAGGCATCATGATGGTTACCACGGATCACCCATTCATCCGGAAAATCTGATCCCTTTAATTTGGCAATCACATCGTACAATGGTTTTATCTGCCAGTTAAATGCCAGTTTTAAATGTACCTTATTTGTTCCCGGTCCTGCATGATAAGTGATGGGTAAAGCGCCTTTCCATTCGTCAGGAACCACAGGCCCTTCAAGGCTTTCCAGCAAAGGCAACGCATCCGCATAACTGATCGGGATCACGGGTATTTTCAATAAATTGGTGGCATCTTTTCTGTCGAGCCTTGTTACATCTTTGGTAGCACCAACGCCCGGTGTCAGCGGATCGCCGGGGTAAACAGGCATATCCATTACAGACCCTCTTTGAGCGCCGGCAGAAGGCCTGTAAGGGCCCTTAGGATAAACATCTCCCTGGAAATAACCATCATCTTTAGGATCTGAATAAATGATACAACCAATGGCACCGTGCTCCTGCGCTACTTTTGGTTTAATACCACGCCAGCTTTGACCATATTTGGCAATTACAATTTTTCCTTTTACATCAATGCCCATCCTCTCTAATTTTTCATAATCAGCCGGCACGCCATAATTTACAAAAACAAGTTCTGATGTTACATCACCATCTGCACTCCAGCAATTGTACACGGGTAATTGTGTAGCCTGCTGACCAGAAGTAGCATCTTCTTTTAATGCAGGTTCCTTTAAGGCAGCTTTAAAATTTTTGGTACCTGTCATTTCAAGTAATCTTGTAACCGGTGTTGGAAACAGTACATAAAAAGTTTCTATTGCTGCATCATAGCCCCAGCTTTTAAATTTATCAAGAATATATTTTGCATTGGCTTCATCACCTGGCGAACCTACATGATGTGGTACTGCAGACATTTCTTTGATGAACAGGTCTACATTTTTGGCAGAAAGATTACCATCAAACTTTTTTTCCGTAGTTAGTTGTGCCCCGGCGGCGGCGGGGCTAAAACCCAGTATCGACGTAGATTGTGCCATTGAAGCAACAGCAATGAAACTACCTGCCAGCAGCAGTGTACTATATTTTCTCATGGTTAAATTTTTGCCGAATTATTTATTCGCATTTGAACTTCCCGTAAACGAATGTAACTTTTTAATGCAACACTAAAAAGTGGGGATGATGGACACCCTGATGACACTGATGAGGGCTGATTAAAACGGATGATAAATACGCTGATTACGGTGATTTGGACTGATTAGAACTGATAAAAAAAATCCGTTTTATCCCCGCCAGAATAAATCTTTCTGGCTGAAGTATTACTCCGTTAAATCAGCGTTTCTATGATAGACACCCAGATGACACTGATTTGGGCTAATGAAAACAGATAAAAAAAAATCCGTTTCAATCCGCTAAATCAGCGTTTCTATTTCAATAAAGCATTCAGCTTTCTTTCCAGATCCGGACCGCGTAAATTTTTGGCAACGATTTTTCCATCAGGGCCAATTAAAAAATTTTGAGGTATACTGAATATGCCGAGTTGTTGGGCCACAGCATTGCTCCAGCCATTTAAATCGCTCACATGGCTCCAGGTCAATCCATCCATATTGATAGCAGCTACCCAGGCGGGCTTGGCCTTATCTAAACTTACACCCAGTACTGTAAAATTTCTATCTTTAAACCTGTTGTAATTAGCCACCACATTCGGGTTTTCCTGTCGGCAGGGGCCGCACCAGCTTGCCCAAAAATCTACCAGTACATATTTACCCCGCAAGGAAAATAAACTTACAGGAGTGCCTGTGGTATCAGGTTGTGTAAAATCAGGAAGTATAGTACCGACGGCATTTTTCTTTGCTTCCGCAATTTGCTGCGCAATATAATTACCCATGGCAGAAGCCTTTAATGCATCATTTAAATTATTGTACATTGCTTCCATTTTCAGGGCATCACCTGCTAACTGGTTGTAACGGATGATGGCAAGCGGTGTAACAAAAGAAACAGGATGCTGCTTTATAAAATTATTGATCGCTTCCAGCACTTTGGAAGTTTCGCCTGCATCTTCTGTAGCATTTTCTGCAAATACTTTTTGGTAAGGCTGAATGGTTTTTAATAAACTTTCATACTCAGCATGTGATGGTGATCCAGTGACCAGGCTGTTACCAGGTGCTTCTTTGGAACCTTTAATATTTACTGCACTGTTATCTAAAAACAATGTAAGATATGGGGGCTGCTTATTGAATAAAATAACTTTAAAATCCGGCGTGGATGTTTTTCCTTTCAGTATAAATTTATTTTTACTGATAGTTGTTTCAGTTTCAGGAGCCCCCGTTTGCCCGTTTAATAATGCAACCGAAGTGCCATCTGCAAAACCAGTAACCTCCCCATGAATAATATAGCCATTAACAGTTACAGCGGATGCTGAAGTAGTTTTTTTGACCGTGCTGGCCGGCTTTGTTTTGGCTTTTGTTTGTGCTGGTGCCAATAAAGGCAATAGCAGTGCTATAAAAAAAATTGACTTCATGATTATATTTTGAGATTGCAATTTAACCCGTTTTACTCAAATGCATTACGCCGTAATACTATTTAGGAATTCTTTAGTGGTTGCCTGTATATTGATAGTGTTTTGCAGCGTTTTAATATACGCACTACCAATGATGGCACCGTTTGTATAGGCACAGGCAGATTGAAAAGTGGCTTTATCTTTTATGCCAAACCCAACAAGAATGGGATTATTGAGCTGCATGCTTTGTAATTTTTTAAAGTAGTCAGTTTGATCGCTGATTGCTTTATTATTGCCTGTTGTGGAAGATGAAGACACCGCATATAAAAACCCGCTGGTCAAACTATCTATTTTCCGGATGCGTTCTTCACTGGTTTCGGGCGTTACCAAAAATATAAACCGAAGATTATGCTGATTAAAAAGTTGCTGATACGTTGTTTCAAATTCGTACATCGGCAGGTCGGGTAAAATAATACCATCTACTCCCACCGCTTCTGCCGCTGCACAAAATTTTTCCAGCCCGTATTGCATAATGGGGTTCATATACCCCATTAAAATAACTGGCAGATCAATGGTTTCCCTGAAGTGCTGTAACTGTTCAAATAATGTAGAAATGCTCATCCCGTTTTCCAGGGCAATCATATTGCTTTCCTGTATTACCGGGCCATCAGCCAGTGGGTCGCTGTAGGGCATTCCGATCTCTGCAAGGTGTGCGCCACATTGCTGCAAGGCTGTCAACACTTCTACCGTGCTGTTTAAATGCGGGTATCCTGCGGTGCAGTAAACATTTAAAACGTTTGTTTTCTTTTTTGCAAATAGCTCGTCAATCCTGTTCATAATTTTATTTTATCTCAATTTCCATTTTAATATTCGCCCGTTTATATTCCGATGTAAAATCGGGTACGGCTTTAAAACCAAATTTTTCATACAGGTGAATGGCGGGCCGCAAGCTGGTATTGGAATATAAAATTATTTTTTCAAGACTCATTCTTTTAGCTTCCTGCAAACAAAATTCAATCATTTTATTGCCAATACTTTTTCCCTGGTACTTTTCGTACACAGCCATTTTCGACAGCTCAAATATTTTATCCGTTACTTTTAACAAGGCAATCGTACCCGCTATTTCATTGTTAAATGTGGCGAAATAAATAAACCCGCCTTCATCAATGTAATACAGCTTTGGATTACCCAGCATTTTTTCATCCAAAGGTTCTACTTCAAAATATTTTTTAAGCCATGCCTTATTCAGCGCCGCAAAATTTGTTTCAAGGCCATCTGTAAAAGGAATGATTGCTATGTTGTTTTTCATGTTTAGTGTTATAGATATTTCATGTAAGTCGCCAGATCCTTGTCTCCCCTCCCGCTTAAACAAATTACCACCACATCATCTTTTCTAAATTCCATTTTATTCAATACGTGAAATGCATGCGCTGTTTCCAATGCCGGAATAATGCCTTCGGTACGGCTTACTTCAAAAGCGGCTTTTAATGCTTCATCATCCATAGCACTCATGAATGTTGCCCGGCCGGTTTTAAATAAATGCGCATGCAAAGGCCCGATACCGGGATAATCCAGACCGGCTGAAATACTGTGTGGCTCTGTAACCTGACCGTCTTCTGTTTGCATCAGCAAACTTTTGCTGCCATGCAAAATACCGGGTTTACCCAGTTGTGTTGTGGCTGCACTCATGCCGCTGTCAATACCACAACCTGCTGCTTCCACCGCAATTAGCTGAACAGAAAGGTCATTCAGAAAATGATAAAACGCACCAGCTGCATTGCTGCCACCACCTACGC
>JAYUBR010000369.1:0-1902 GCA_043740775.1 Ferruginibacter sp.
TTACCCAGTACATCTTCCAATGGTTTAGTAGTATCAACGCTTTCTGCCACTGCGGCCTCTTTTACATTTTTACTGTAGGCTGCTGCATGTTTGTTGTAATGAATGTCCATGGTTAACGTATCAATCAGTGGCTCCAATGCATTGTAAGCGTATGGCAATGGTTGCTGATCAAAACCCGTTTTTAAAGGAGAAGGAATGTCTTCAGCCGTTGTTTTTCCTGAAGCTGCAATTGCACCCAATGAGGGTAGTGCTATTAATGTTCCGATCCCTGCCAGGGCAGATTGTCCGATAAAATTTCTACGTGATGATTGTTTCATGATAAATAATTTATTGTATAAATTTAGCTAAACTATTGATTACGGTTTAATTTATTAACAAGCGGGTTAAATAATAAACGGATGCTTTTAAAAATCCGGTAATAAAATTCTTTATTAAATAAGGCTGAATCGTGCATGGCTTTATAAGTTAAAAATATACCCAGCGGTGTTAATACCAGTATAGCCAACCACATGCCAATTAAAGGCGTAGTCATGTTTTCTTTCACAAATTTTTCGCCAAACATATTCAGCAGGTGAAAAATAAGAAAGAAAAGTATAGCCACCACCAATGGCATACCCAGCCCGCCTTTGCGTATGATGGAACCAAGTGGTGCCCCGATAAAAAATAACACAAGGCATGCCAGCGACAATGAAAATTTCCGGTGCCATTCAATTAATCCAACCTTTATTCCATCCCGTTTCGCATCCATATCGTTGCCAACAATCTGGTAACTGTTTTTTAAGGAGTAGGCTATAGCCATGGCCCCCTCATACACTTTAGTTTTTACAGAGTCTGGAAGTGTTGCTAAAACTGAGGATGTATCAACTGTTAGTGCCGGTGCTTTTTTCCAGACATCATCCGGCAGATTTACATAGTGTAACTGGTTATTAACTTCCTTATTTAATTTTTTAGCAAGACTGTCTTTTTGTTTTTGAATGCTGTCAATTGTTCTGTCAAGCAAACGAATACTGAGCATTTTATAATCATTCTTAAAAACGGTATCGGAGGTGTTTATCATTTGCAGGGAAGAAATATCAAACAATTTTTTGTATTCTTTAAATCCCATGCGGATAAATTCCGTACTGGTATCCATTGAGTTGCCACGCTCCTGATACCTGTTACCATTTTGTAGTGTAAATTCAAGGTATTTTTTATCGGCAGATAATTTCATTGTTCCCCTTTCTGCAATAATACTGTTGTCCTGTAACTGGCTCTGCTGCTCATAAATTACTACATTATGTATGGTTTTTCCATCTGCGTCTTTTTTGCCTATTTTTATTGCATAGCCCGGAATGTGCTTGTAAAAAGTACCGGGTTTTAAATCAAGCGCCGGCTTTTTAAAAGCAATATCATAATAAATAGTTTTAAATTTTAAGTTGGCATACGGAATAACATAGTTTGCAAATAAAAACGTGATGCCGCAAAGCAAAAGAGCCACCCATATTAAAGGCCGCATAAAACGCAACAAAGAAATACCAGCAGATTTGATGGCCACCAGTTCAAAACTTTCACCAAGATTGCCAAAAGTCATGATAGAAGAAATGAGTATAGCAATGGGCATTGCCAGGGTAAGCAGCGAAGCACTGGCGTACCATAAAAACTGCCCGATTGTAAAAAGGTCAAGATCTTTACCCACCAGATCGTCAATATATTTCCATAAGCTCTGCATCATGAGCACAAAAAAAGTGATGAAGAACGTTACAATAAATGGCCCTGCAAATGACCTGATAATGAGTTTGTCTAATTTTTTTATCATCCCAATCCGCCGGCAGGCGAAGCTTTAATAAGTAATGTGTACCTTAACCATCCTGATGATGAATAAAACAAAAATAACGCTTTCTGCCAAGGAACTTGAATTGGTTT
>JAYUBR010000370.1:0-1901 GCA_043740775.1 Ferruginibacter sp.
ATTGTTGATAATTTAATGAACAGGCAATGAAGAAACAATGAACAAATCTTCATTGTCCTTCTTCATCAGGTATTTTTCCCTGGCATATTTTTCAATAGTCCGGGCATTTGTTTTTAGCTGATCTAATTCTTCTTTTGTATCTTTTATAACCGTAATAAGATGGTTTTCGCTTTTCTGTAATTCTTTTAATTTGGCATTTTTATCAAACGCTACCTCCCAATCTTTTAGATCGAAAAAAAACATCCACACCACAAAAAAAGCTCCCGCCAGCAGGTATTTATTTTTTAACCAGGAAGGTATTTGTGTTAAAAATTTCATGTTGTTGTTAGTTGTTAGCTGGCTGTTGACAGTTGACCATTGAAAGCTTCTGTGAAACTAAGCAATCATCTGTCAACGATCAACTAAAAACTCTTATTTACCAAATTTAATCTTTCCTTTTGGATATACAGCGGTATCAGCCAACATTTCTTCAATGCGGATCAACTGGTTGTATTTAGCCATACGGTCTGTTCTGCTGGCAGAACCGGTTTTAATCTGACCGCAATTTAATGCTACAGAAAGGTCTGCAATCGTGGTATCTTCCGTTTCACCACTACGATGGCTCATAATAGTATTGTACCCAGCCTGTTGAGCCATGCTTACGGCATTGATTGTTTCTGTAATGGTTCCAATCTGGTTTACTTTTACCAATAAAGCATTGGCAATTTTTTCATTGATGCCTCTTTCCAAACGGGTAACATTTGTTACAAAAAGATCATCACCTACCAACTGGCATTTGTCACCTACAGCTTCTGTAAGCATTTTCCATCCCTTCCAGTCATCTTCTGCCATACCATCTTCAATAGATAAAATTGGATATTGCTTTACCCAGCTTGTCCAGTAAGCTACCAATTGCTCACTGGTCATTTTCTTGCCATCACTTTTATGAAAGATGTACTTCTTTTCCTTAGCATTCCATAATTCGCTGTTGGCAGCATCCATGGCAATCATTATCTGGCTGCCGGTTTTATAGCCTGCAGATTGTATCGCAGTTAAAACAGTTTCAATAGCTTCTTCATTGCTTTGAATGTTTGGTGCAAAGCCACCTTCATCACCAACATTGGTACTAAAACCTTTTTTCTTCAACACAACTTTCAGTGCATGAAAAATATCTACACCCCATTGTAACCCTTCGCTAAACGAAGAAGCTCCAACAGGCATTACCATAAATTCCTGGAAATCTATTTTGTTATCCGCATGTGCACCGCCATTTAAGATGTTCATCATCGGGATGGGGAGAATTTTTGCATTGGTACCGCCAATGTAACGGTACAACGGCAAATTAGCTTCCAGCGCTGCAGCTTTTGCAACGGCCATGCTTACCGCAAGTATGGCATTAGCGCCCAGCTTTCCTTTATTTTCGGTACCATCCAAGGCTATTAATGCAGCATCAATACCGGTTTGATCTGCAATATCCCAGCCCAGTAAATTTTCAGCAATTGTTGTGTTTACATTTTTTACAGCTTTCAATACGCCTTTACCACCATACAATTTTTTATTATTATCTCTAAGCTCAACAGCTTCGTGTATACCAGTGCTGGCTCCACTCGGCACGGCTGCTCTGCCTAATTTTTCGTTTTCTGTTAACACATCTACTTCAATTGTAGGATTACCACGGCTGTCTAAAATCTGTCGGGCATAAATACTTGCGATGTAACTCATGATGTTGGTTGTTGGTTTGTTAATTATTATATTAATTTTTATTTTGCTGATGTTAAATTTCTGAATATCGCTTCCAGGCTATTGCTTTCACTTTGCAAAGAAACAATGTTAAGGTTGTTTTTCAAACTCAATTCTACCAATTGCTTTCTGATGCTTTCAGGATTGACTGTGTGTATTTTATAAGAAATGCCATCCACATC
>JAYUBR010000371.1:0-1900 GCA_043740775.1 Ferruginibacter sp.
CCAGCCCTGGCAATCATTTCGGCGCAAATGCCTCCTACTCCGCCCAGCCCTACCACCAGTACATTTTTATGCATCAGTGTTAGTGTTGTCTCATCGCCCAGCAGCAACTGCGTGCGGCTCATCCAGTATGGTATCATCGGTTTCAGAATTTATGAGTTGTAATATTACAATTATTGTGCGGGGTAAGGAGCATTGTGGTAAATCGTTGTGTCACTCACTTTTACTTTTATAGCTTTGTGGTGCGCTTTTTCAATTTGGGTATGCTTTGTTTTCTTTACGAGCCCCCGGTCGGGCATCTCTTGTTATCTACGTTTCATTTCTGCCTGCATCAGAAAGTGTACATTTATAGCAGGATTATTAATAACAAAGTGTAAAGTTATTTTAGGACGGGTCAAATTCATTTTTGCTACAAGTCGGTGGTGACACCGACCTGGGGTGCAAGGGTACTCTCAATTTACGGCACACCATGCGCCAAAGGGGGGCGCTACAGACAGGAACTTCAGCAAGGGCAAAAAATGCAGCACTGTCGCTAACAATAAACGGAGCTAAAAAACAATTTTTGATAATCAGGTTTTTGATAAGTTTGTTAAGTTACTTTTGACATTTTTTAAACAACGCCTCAATGTAACCTTCTTGATTATGTCGAAAATCACTTCTTTTTTATTGTCTTTGTTGATTATATCAGTAACCAATGCCCAAAATGAAGTTCCCGGAAAATTAAACGTGTATATTGATTGTCGGGTGGGATGCGACTTCAACTATTTTAAATCTGAATTAAATATTGTTAATTTTGTTTTAAACATGACTACTGCTGATGTTCATGTACTGTTAACTGCGCAGACGGCCGGCAGTGGGGGAGTTCAATATCAAATGAATTTTTATGGACAAAACCAGTACAAGAAATATTCAGATACCCTTATATTCAACACACTTCCCAATGCCACACCTTCGGATGTTCGAAAATCTATCTTGCAATATCTGATGTTGGGCTTTTCTCCTCTAATAGCTAAAACGCCTTATGCATCACAAGTGAAAATGGTTATGAAGGAAGATTCTGTAAATGCACGACCACCTTATGAAAACGATAAACGTGACAAATGGAATTTTTGGGTTTTTAGAGTGGCCGCAAGTGGACAGTATAACGCAGAAAGGGTGTATAAAAACAGTGTGATTAGCTCAGAACTATCTGCAAACCGAACAACCAATAAACTGAAAGCAGAGTTCTACCTGAACGCAAACCTTCGTAATTCTGTATATACGTACGAAGATGGTGCTAACACTACCAAATACAAGGTAAAAAACAAAGATTATAGGTTTTATCATAATCTGGTAAAGTCTTTCAGCGATCATTGGAGCTACGGGTATCAGACTTCTTTTTCAAATAGTACGTTTGATAATTATAAAAGAAAACTGTTTTTTAGTCCTGCTATCGAGTATAATATGTACAATTATAAAGAAGTGAATAACAGGTTTTTTGTGATTAGATATGGACTGGATGTAAACAACATTAATTATTACGATACTACAATTTATTACAAAATAAGAGAAACAATATATGGTCACCGGTTTTCAGCAGCCATTACCTTAAATAAAAAGTGGGGAACTTTTAATGGGGGGTTTTACTACCGTAATTACTTCAAAAGTTGGGCTTTGAACGCAATGGGTCTTAGTGCTAATGCCGACGTACGAATAGGTGGCGGCTTATCTTTTTTTGTGCGTGCAAACGCTAGTTTGGTACACAACCAGATCAACCTTGTTAAGGGCGGTGTGACCGAGCAAGAAGTACTTACCCGCAAACGCCAACTGGCCTCTAATTTTAACTATTATACTTCCTTCGGACTAGCGTTTAGGTTTGGCAGTATTCTAAATAACTTCGTAAATCCCCGTTTCGACGGCTACG
>JAYUBR010000372.1:0-6446 GCA_043740775.1 Ferruginibacter sp.
TGTTATCAGCCCGGTGCTTACCGGCCGGTTTAATAAAACATCATAGGTAGAGTACATCCATTTTTGCTGGGCCCGCATATTGGCATCCTGCGTCATCACCAGCCTGTCCCTGGCATCATATACCATCCACACTTCGCCGGCACCCGGCACTTTTTTTATGATCATCCGGTTACGCTGGTCATACTCGTACCTGAAACATTGTTCGGCTAAGATGTTAGCATCTGTTAATGCCCAGAAAGTTGCGGAAACAAGTTCTACTCCTTTGGGTTGTATTACACAACGCAAATTATTTAAATCGTCATAAAGATAATAAGTGCATAACCAGCCTGTATGGTCTGAACCTGTGATGCCATCATCTGCCGGGGCAGTCAACTGCACTTTCTTTAAAATTACTTTTCCCTCCTTGTCTTTAAACTCTATTACCTGGTTATTTTTTTCATCTACAGTTATTGTTTTGTACAAGGTTCCTGCCCCATAAGTTAAGCTACTTGCATAAGTACTGAAACTGCCAATAGCCCCGGGAGTTACATTCCATATTCTTACATTGTCAATAAGGGTGTTACTATAATATTTCATTTTTGCCGACTGGCGGGCAGCCTCTGTAGTAGCGCCCATGCTGCCTGCCCAGCTATTGCCGGGTGCTGCGGTTTCCTGCATTCGGTTTAAGGGGGATGCTTCAAAGGTGGTTTGCCCGTAAAAGAAAGTTTCGCCCTGGCCTTTTATAGGATTGGTTAAGTATGTATTATTATAAAAAGCTGCCTGCTGAGCAAATGGATTTAGTTTAAAGCTGCCATCATTGTTGGTAACATCTGTTGCAGTGCTGGGGCCTGGCAGGTATTTGAATGGTTGCCTTCCAAATGCATCGTATTCTATGGCACTTATTATATCAACCGCAGTGCCGTTTGTAGGGTAAGAACCTTGTTTTACAACTGTCTGCAATGGCCTGCCAAGTCCGTCTATATATTGGGTGGTTTGTTTTACATCCCTTAATGGCCTTGTTGTAATGAGGTTATCCGGATTTGTTTCCGGGGCTGTGGCATCCCAGGTACGTACATAATTTACTTGTGTACCAACCGTGTAATCTGTGGGAAGACGTTGTGCTAAAAGTACTTGCTGAAATAAGCAAACCAAAACAATGATTACAGTTCTTTTAGTTATAATTATTTTACTTGTCATAAAAGAATTTTATATTTATTACAGCTATAGTTATTAGTTACTATCAATTGATTTGTCAATAATAGTATTTTGAATATTATTTTTAATGTACCAGAATACTACCACCTCCATAACTATTCACAGCATTGAAATTGGCTGACCAGTTTACAGTTCCTGATGCAGGCATTATAAAAGTAAAAGAAGAATTACCGTTTGTAATTGATGTGCTTCCCACAGTAGTAACTCCACTTACATTTACAGATAAGCTATAATTATACCCTCCAGAACCTGTAGCAGAAATATTGACCGTTACAGTATATCCGGCAGGGGCTATTATTGTTCCGCTTCCATTTGGCAGACCATAAGAAAAAGAAGTGGTACCTGTAATGACTATTTGTTGAGTACAAGTACCATGTAAAGGATCGTTTGCGTATGCCTGGCCATTGGCGTCTATATCAGCTTGTGCCAGAGCGTTTGCTAAGACTAACGTTGAAGCAAAATATTTGTTGGCGGGTACTGTATAGGTAACATTACTGCCAACATAGCCAGTAGCACAATTATTACGGATAAAGCTTTTACTCATTACTGCGTTTCCAACAGGAATACAAGTTTCAGGCTGACCTGCATAGTTATAACAGATTTTTTTAAGAATGTTTTTGTCCTGGTCACGAATAAGTATCAGCCGGTTGAAGGCATCGTATTCATAAAAAATTGTTTTGCCATTAGGTTCAGTTTTAGTAGTAATACCTACTGAAGGAATGTAAGTATAAGTGGTAATAAAAGCATCGTTTGGATAAACACGAACTTCATCAATTGCATCTCCCTCACTTAAAACCATATTATTTAAATAATCTTTAGTTATGTTTTTCCAGATACCAGTTCCTGTTTCCTGGTAATGATAGTTAACTTTATAAAGTTTTGCATTAGCCATTGTATATGGAACAGTGTAATCTCCTATATAGTATTTTTTTCCTCCATAAGGTGCCGTTGTTGAAATATTTACACCTGTTTGCTCCTCAAAACCTTGATAAAAAAATTCTTTTATACCAGAGTTATTCACAGTGCTTGTTATGCTTTGATACGTGTATCCAAAAGTAATACCAAGTGGAAAGCTGGTAAAAGAGGTAGAAACCGTAGCTGACAATGTATAAGTACCTGCAGAAATCGCTGTTAAAATGATACTGGTACCACTATTAGGCGGAAAGCAACTCGTTCCTGAACCACCGTAGCAGAGTGAGCCACTTCTGTTAGAAGGGCCAGTTAGTGTATATGCTATATTGAGAGTGACACCAGCGGGCGGCACACTGCCTGAGAGTGAAAACGTTATATTACCGGCAGATGCTTGATTAATAGTAGTAGAAAAAGTTGCGTATGCCCCGCCAGAACCTGTCGTTAATCCTGCCGACAAACTTGTGGTGCCAGGTGTATTAACAGTTACAGATTTATAAGTATTTTCTGCATTGATTATACTTACTACAGGATATACCTGGTTGTATGCAAACTCTAAACTCGTAGGGATACCATCACGGTTAATATATTCCACTACGTTTCCTTTATTATCAAAGTTTTTATATTGCACATCAAGATCAAGGGTATTACCACTCACTGATTTATATGAATTTAATGGCACAATAAATTTATTAGTATTCTCATATTCTTGATAGTCTGTCCTTGTGTGTTCTGTTTGAGTTAAAGCTCTTGTAATTGTTTTTTCAAGTACAGGTACTGTAATATTGGCGAGCAGCATAGCTGCTTTGCCTGCCTGTGCCAATGTTGATAATCCGGTAATATTATCAGGGCTGTAATTATAGCTTGTTATTAATTGCTCTGCCTTGCTGGAAGTAACGGTTTCAGTTTTTCGGTTTCTGTAATTATCATAGGTATAAGCTTTAGTAATAGATAAAGGGTTTGTGCCGTTCTGATCATAAGAAATACTGGTTTCCGATTTCAGAAATGGGTAATAGGTGTAAATATTCAACGCATACTCATTAGCTCCCAGAAAAGCCGCTGCACCGGGTTGAAAAGGGTTAGTGCCTGTTCCCACTAACTGCCAGTTTATAATTGTTCCGTTTAATGTAAATTTATTTTCAAAAAGGTATTTTCTTACATTAAAATTAAACCTGTTGGCATCATCATTATATTGATTTGTAGTTTTATTCAGCAGATAAAAATTCTGGTTATAAATGGATTTTTCTAATAATAATCCTCTTTCAAGTTCCACAGAATTGGTATGAAATTCTTGTAAAGCTGCATTACCATAATCGGCAAAGAAACCAGCGGCAGGAAGTTTATCCAAATATCCGTTATCATGATTGGTGTAAGTGTAAACTGTAAATCCGCCATCAGAATTTACTTCCTGCACTTTTGTATATGTGATGGGGCTTCCGTTAGTATAATGAATTTGAGCTCTGTTATTGTTAGACCATACCTGATAATAAAAATTACCAGCAGATGAATAAGAATCAAAATAGTTTGGGGGGGAGCTATTCAATATGCCAGTAGAATTATAGTCTGTGTGGTTTACATAATCCTGATAATAAGAGTAGTTTTTTGTCAGGACCGGGCTGTTAAACCCTGCCTGCGAACTAATTTGCTTTATTCTTAATCCTCCTCCTGTCAGGCTGCCACCGGCACTGGCTACACTAATATTAGTTAGTGTGCCTGCAGGAATTTGGCTAATATATTTTGAGTACGTATTAGGTTCCCAAATAAAATCTGTACTACCTCCCGTGGGGTACTTTACGTTAGTAAGTAAAGCACTTTTAGCAGCAGATTCTAATGGGCTTCTGTTATTAGTATAAGTATTTTTAAATGCAGTATTGAAAATATTTGAAACATAACCAGTACGTGAACTGACAAAGGTATAGTTCACACTTCCATATAATATTCCACTTGGCTGAAAAACCAAGCCTGTTAAAGGATCAACTCCGTTGTAATACCCCCAATGATCAATTTTATTAGTTTCATAAGGCACTCCAGCTAAAGCATTCATATTGCTATAAGTAAAATTATAGGGTGCGGCAGTAACACCGTCAGAACTTTTTGTGACAACAGAATTTAAAAACAGCCTATTATTTATCTGTGTAATGTTTGCGCCTGTATTATAACTAAATGCAACACTTTGTATAATTGAATTATTATTATCATTAATAATAATATTATTCAATTGCATATAGGTAGATTTGGTATTAGGAATGGAACTAGCACCATTAGATATTTGCCCATTAAATACTTCATACCCATACGCTTCAAAAAGCTGTACAGTTGATGCAGGTATGTTATAAGGGTCATTGATAGTATAATCCAGAATGTTAGCTTTTGCTTTATTAAATTGAACAGAGCCATTTGCACCTGTAATGCTTGATAAGGTAACCCCGTCCAGAATTACAAGATTGTCTCCTTGTGTTGAGCCTGAACCATTAGAATAATACGAGTCTGGCGTACAGGTTGGGCATGCGTATGTGGACGCTATGCCTCCTGGTGTATTAAGAATTTGGTAGCCGTCCCTTGTATAAACAAGATTAATTTGATCGCCAGATACAGACCTAATGTTTGTAAGATACCATGACGTAGGTATAGTTCCGCCATCTCTATATGCAGGTATACCAGTATTTGGCTGGCCTAATCCATTTCTAATAAATTCGATCGCTTCAAGTGTACCGCCAAATGTATATTGCGTGCCATCTGGTCCTGTTAAAATAATTTTGGTAAGGCAATTATTAATAATAGATCCAGGTGTTTTAAATGGATAACTTGTTGGTTCAACTATGTTATACCGCCCCATTTCAAAACTAACTTTTAAATTCAGCCCTTGTTTTGTTTTTAGCTTCCACAAACCATCCTGCCCCATAAAAATGCTACCACTCATGCCTAAAAAATTAAACTGAAATTCATCCGGTGCTTTATCTGCCCTATACAAAAGATTATTATTGGTGGTTGAGTTCAATACACCGCCGGCAAATAACAAATTTACCTCTTCAGTAAGTGTGGCACTTGTCCAGTTAGTATTCCCCAGTAAGCCATAATTAAAAAAGTATCCTTTTTTTTCTCTTCCAATATTATCACCAGTACCAGTATTATCATACGCAATATATTCATCTGGCAAATCATTTACAGACCTTGTAATCAGACCCCCGCATTGAAGGCTCCATCCCAGCCCTACCCAACTGGCATGATCGGATGGTTTTATATTCGCAGCATGATAAGCCAAGCTAATTGGAATAGATAAATCCTTTGATTTAAATTCATATAATGCAATATTAATTTGTGGTAACCCATTAAAATAATCAACGGGAATTTCTCCAAAAAGTCCAAGTGATGATGCATTGGGAGTCGGGAAAGTGTTTTTATATTGTGCCTGGCAACACACGGTAATTGCAAGTAAAAAGCAAATAATTTTCCATTTCGTAGTGCTATTTTTAAACATTATTATACTATTAAACAGTTATAAAATATAATTTATTAAGGTTTTATAAAATCATTCTAAAAACTATACCCCACCCTAAACAGCACCTGCTGCCCCACCGGCAAATGCTCCCTTGCCAAAAAATCATACAGCAACTGAATTTTTGTTTCTTTAAACCATTTGGTTTTAAGAGGTAGTTTTTTACTTATTCCCAGCAGTGCGGCTTGCTGCCAAGCCCCCCTAAATCCCCCCGGTGGGGAAACTTGCAGTGCTGTATTTAATCCAGTTAAATAATTCATTTCGTAGCCGCCACTTATATAAATGTTCTTTAGTATTGCCGCTTTGGAGGAACCGAAGGGGGCTTTCCAATCTATAAAACTCCTCGACCCAATTCCCTGATGGGTAAACCGGATGTGCTGCAGGCTACCCATGCCGAGTTTATACGTTACACCAAGGCCAGCCACGCTTTTATCATTTAATTTATAGCCGAGGCTTAAACCAATAATTGTTGTTGTTGGCAACAAGCTGGTATTTTTCTGAAACTGGATATTAAACCCTTTCTCCAACCGCTGACCAAAGGTTTTTGTTTTTTGTTCATTGGGTTTAAAATCAGGCAGGTTGGCATCGCTGTTGGTACCGCCTGCTTTAAATATTTTATCTTTTAGTTGGCTTAACTCTGCCTGTGCCGCCTGCATGTTCTGGCTAAACTGTGCCTGGGTATTGGGACCACCGGCGGCAATACGGTTTTGTATTAAAGCGTTTACGCTTGCCCGTGTTTGCAAACCGGTGCCCCCGGCCCCTGAAGGGGTGCCAGCGCTGCCACCAGGGTTTCCAAACAATGAAGCCAGCATACTGTTCTGCTGCGTAAATTTTTTAAAGGCTGGTA
>JAYUBR010000373.1:0-6433 GCA_043740775.1 Ferruginibacter sp.
AGTGTCAAATCAAAAAGAAAGAAAGCAGGCTGGAGCAATGAGTACCTCACCGCTATTCTAACAAATGCTCAATAAGTTTTAATGCGTTTGCCCTGGCATAACCCGCTAAAATTTATTGACCGGCGGCTTTATTCAGGTGCAAAACATCGCTTAGTTCGCTGGCCATTTTATTGCAAACACTTTGCGCACCGCCTATTATGCGGTGTTGTTGTGCTCCTTTTTTTATTTTCATGAGGGTGTCAAAATCTTTACCACTCTTTGTATAAAATAAGGTATGCAGCATGGATATATTTTTAGGATGACTTGCAAAGATGGCTTCAAACGCAAGCTGAAACATACTCCTGGCTTTATCGTTTTTCATGGTTTGCTGCATCCATTCATCTGCACTCATCGGATCCCATATTTGCGCATCGGGTGAAAGTCATGGTTGTTGCAAATTTATTTTTTTCGATAACCGGGTGATGTGCTGAATGCCTTTGTTTAAATTGAGTAAGGCAAAGAGCGGCAAAGGAGGAATGATGCCTTTGTACTGTTTCAACTGATTCAAAAAAAACATACTGTTTTTTCCGGCATCATACGTGGGAAAAACAGGCACAGGTATTGTTTACAAAGGGCGTACATTTTATCCTGCGTGGCACCAATCCATTGATCACCCAAATCAACATAGGTAGTTTCATCCAGCCATTTGGTGTAAATGCGGCCCCCTACGCGGTGGCGGGCTTCGAGCAATATAATATTTTTACCGGCCCGTTTAAGATTTCTTGCTGCGGTGAGGCCTGCATAACCAGCGCCTATAATAATCACATCGTATTTCATGGCAGGTATAAATTTACAACCCTGCCTTGTTTTATTGCAGGTGCTAAAACAGTTAAGGAATCGTTGTTTAATACAAGTACCCTTCCTTCGGGTTTTAAATCCCATAAGCAGCCGGTAAAAAAAACATTCATCCCGTAATGAATGTTAGATTGTGGTGCCCGCCTGCCCATGCTGTATTTTATCCAGGCATCACCTTCGGTAATTTTTTTGTACAGCGTGGTATCCACATCTGCCGGGGCCTTAAAACCATTGTATCCATTCCAGGGCGCATTCCAGATACTATCTGCACCACCCAGCGACGGTATTACAATAAAATCGACCTTTCCTGCAATGTTGGTATATGCAGCCGAAAACCAGCTATCTGCACAAATAAGTAAACCCATCTTTCCTGCCCGGGTTGAAAAAACAGGCGCCTGGTCTGTTTTGCCACAAGCAGAAAAACCCTGTTCATCATCTACCGGAAAAATTTTCTTCACAAGTGGTGGAATGATTCTGCCATTGGCACCAAATACTACGGAGGTATTATATATTTTACTCTGGTTATTAATTTCAAGCTGTCCCCTGCTGTTTATAAAAGCATCCGGCAATGCGATGGAACCGGCTACAATAACACAATTAAACTCTTTGGCCAATTGCGAAAAAGTGTCTTCGTATATGGCAGCCATTTGTTTTCCTTTCATACTAAAAAGGGCATACTTCATTTTATCTTTTGCGGGAGCCCGGTAATAGTTTGCAAAAAAATTAAACAGGTTGCTGATCACAAGATTTGTCATTGCTGCATCCATGGTTGGCTGGTGGTAAATATGCTCTTTTTCATTGGCAGCTACCAGCCAGGTGCCAATGTATTCCGGCAATACCACTACCGATTGGGCGGTTAATTTATTTTCTTCTTTGAGTGCTTCAAAATATACGCGGAGAATGTTTTTAAAATTGGATGCAGTGGCGTAATTATCCGGTGTTAAATAGGGTTGCATACCGATGATATTGCCCTTCCCGGAGTCGGCGCCAAACTCTGCGTAAGAAAGCCCTTCGTTATAAAGAGGGGATGTAGTTGTTTTTTCTTTAACCCTGTCCATTTCGGCCCAGATATTATAGCCTGCAAACAAGACCAAAACAAACACCCCTGAAAATATAAAAAAGGTTTTCATGAATAAAATTGGTTGTTGGTTTTAACCTGAATATTAAAATATAACGAGATTCTTATTGTGTATTGTGGTGTGGTAATGGCAAAAATGAAACCAATTGTTGAAGATAAACAAAAACTTATAGTGTAAGGGATGAGTTTTTGTGAATTGGCAGGTTAATTATCAACACCTAAGAAAAGATTTCTGCGCCTCATTCTCCCGAAATGAATTTGATGCAAAACAGATGTAACAATATAAAAATGCAAACCTGACCCCCTGCGGATACCAATAAAAAAAGATTTGGCATAGCTATGGAACTGGGTGCGGAAGAAAGAAAGCAAATTAAAGGCAACAATCTTGATTATTATTTAAGTAATAAACCAGCCTCCTGCTACTGACATATTTTTTGCTTTGCAAACAATTCATCTAACAGTAACGAATAGCCGGTTTTATGAAATGTGGTTTTTGGTGAAATTTTGATTGTCGTCCCGGTAAAATTATAAATTGATCAATGGTACTTTTAATTCAAAAAATATATAATAGATTTACAACAGATACCATTCTGCGAAAATTTTTTGCGCATTCTTACACCAGTTCAACAAAACCAACACAACATGAAATCTATTTTGAAATTACCCCTGCTGTCATTGCTTGTAACATTGATGGCGACGGTTTCATTTGCACAAACCAAACCGGTTAGTAAAAAAGCAACAACAGTTGTACCCTTGATTGACCGTGAAATATTTTTGGGAAACCCCGAAATTACCGGCGGGCAGCTAAGTCCCGATGGAAAGTTTATTTCTTTTTTAAAACCTTCTAAAGGCGTACTGAACATTTTTGTAAAAAAGATAGAGGAACCCTTTGAAAAAGCAAAACAATTAACCGCCAACGAGCGCCCGGTAGGTGGGTATTTCTGGAGCTATGATGGAAAATATATTCTGTATGTAAAAGATAAGGGCGGCAATGAAAACTATAATATTTATGCAGTAAATCCTGCGGAAAATGCTGATACCAGTGGCATTCCACCGGCCCGTAACCTTACGCCCAATGAAAAAATAAGGGCCGAAATTTTTGCGGTGAGCAAAAAAAATCCGGACGTGATGATGATTGGTTTAAATGAACGGGACCCGAAATGGCACGACTTGTACAGGCTGAGTATCGCCACCGGCAAGCTGGAAAAATTAAGGGAAAATAAAGACCGCATCAGTGGCTGGGTGTTTGACTGGAACGAAAAACCCCGGTTGGCAATCCGCAACCCCGAAGATGGCAGCACAGAAATATTGCATGTGGATGATAAAGGAAATTTGAATAAAATCTATGAGGTTGGGCCGCTGGAATCTGCCGGTGTGAATGCATTTTCTGCCGACAATAAAAAAGTATACATCAGCAGTAACAAGGGTACCAACTTTGTACAGTTGTTGCTGATGGATCCTGAAACAGGCAATACTGCATTGGTAGAGCAGGATCCCCTAAAACGTGTTGACCTGGAAGATGCTTCTTTCAGCGACGTTACACACCAGTTGCAACTGACAAGTTATTATGATGACCGTTTGCGCCGTTATTTTAAAGATAAAAAAGTAGGAGCTGATTTTAATTTTCTGCAACAAAAATTTCCGGGCAGGCAAATTGGATGGAGCGGCAGCACAAAGGATGAGCAAAAAGTATTGATTAATGTAACCAGCGATGTAAATGTTGCTGAAGTATACCTGTTTGACAGAACCACCAAAAAGTTAGTGTATCAATATACCCCCCGGCCAAAGTTGAAGCAATACGAACCCTACCTGAACCCGATGCAGTCAATAAGGTATAAAAGCAGCGATGGGCTTGAGATTCAGGCTTATGTTACCATACCCAAACAAAGTGCCGGTAAGATGTTGCCCTTGCTTGTATTTCCGCATGGCGGACCCTGGGCAAGAGATTACTGGGGCATGAATGGCTATGCACAACTAATGTCCAACCGTGGTTTTGTTGTATTGGCTCCCAACTTCAGGGGCAGTACTGGTTTTGGTAAAAATTACTTAGATGCCGGTAACCTGCAATGGGGAAGGTTAATGCAGGATGACATCACATGGGGCGTAAAATACTTAGTTGCAAAGGGAATGGTGGATTCAAAAAAAGTAGCCATCATGGGCGGTAGTTATGGTGGCTATGCAACACTGGCCGCCCTTACATTTACACCCGATGTATATGCCGCCGGTGTTGATATTGTGGGCCCAAGTAACCTGTTTACTTTACTGGCCAGTATACCTCCTTACTGGGAAGCAGGACGAAAAATATTTTCGTTACGCATGGGAGATGAAACGACAGAAGAAGGTAAAAAAATATTGCATAATGCCAGTCCGTTGTTTAGCGCTGATAAAATTAAAGCACCGTTATTGATTGTACAGGGAGCCAACGACCCAAGGGTTAATAAAGGAGAAAGCGACCAGATAGTTATTGCCTTAAGAGATAAAGGTGCACAGGTAGATTATATCCTGGCGGATGACGAGGGCCATGGTTTTGCAAAGCCGGTAAACAACCTGGGTATGGTAGCTGCATCAGAAAAATTTCTGGCAAAATATTGTGGTACCCGTTACCAGGAAACAATGGCAGATGATGTAGCCAAACGCCTGAAAGAAAATACTGTCGACATTACCAAAGTTACCCTTGTTAAAAAGAGTACCATCGCTGTTTTAAAAGTGTTGCCTGCCCTTTCCGGCGACCTTGCCGCAGGTACTTATAAATACACAGCAAGCCTGCAGGTGCAGGGGCAAAAAATTCCTGTAAACATGAGCCGCTCTGTTGTATCAAGTGGCGGCAACTGGAACATTACCGACAGTGTTAGTGTAATGGGCCAGCAAATAACAGCAGTTGCAACATTTGCACAAGGGACACTGGCAGGTGTAAAACAAGTGGCCCAGCAGGGGCCTGTAAAAACAACCATTACTTACCAGCCAGACAATGTGGAAGTGATGCTGGACATGAGTGGGAAGGTGACCAATAAAATATTTCAACCGGATGGCCTTTGTATAAATGATGGCGCCGGGTTAGATATGATTTTGGCAAGGTTTCCTTTAACACAAGGCTATGCAACTTCTTTTTATACTGCAGATGGCCAGTACCAAAAATTAAAAAAGATGATTTTAAAAGTTACCGGCAATGAAACCATCAACTCAGTAAATACCACTGTGGTGAGTTTGGTAAATGATGAAAACGGAAATGAGCTTACTACTTTCTATATCGATATGGCTAAAAAGCTGGCGGTTAAAACAGAGCAAACAATACCCGCTATGATGAATGCCAAATTAACGTTGGAGTTGCAATAAATATAGTATCGTAATTTTTATTTAAAGCCCTTGCTGTTTTTCAGCAGGGGCTTTTTATGAAATATTCAGCACGAAATTTAAATACGGAATTTAAAATAACTTCACAAAAATAACAGCACACATGCGACTACTATTTTCTATCACCTGCTTTTTTATCCTCAGCCATTCAACAGCGCAAACGGATTCACTGATTTCAAAATTCCCTAAAGACTCCAGGTAGGTGGAAAAATTGTAGCCGCCATGTATGGCATTCCTTTGGAATATTAGCAACCAATTTGTAGATAACCGCTTATAAATTTATAAATAAAAGTTCATTGTTTACATTCGTTAGTAACCTTTCTGAAAAAGATGCAACTTTCAAATTCATTGCTTTCGCCTCCAGTTGGGCAGACGGGGCTTGTGAAAGGATAGTAAATTGGCAAAGTTCATTTGGTGTTTAAATTATTAGTGCCTTTATCTTTGCCTTGCAGGCAATAATTTTTCCGCAGTTCTTTTGCCTTTAAATCCGGGGAAATAATTAAAAACCAAATTGTGTTCATTCTGAATCAAAATATAACAGCATGTGGCAAGCATTAATCACGGGCATTACAATGGGGTTGTATCTGGCAATATCCGTGGGGCCAATTTTGTTTACGGTAATAAAACAAAGCCTTAATAACGGCATCCGGGGCGGCTTTGGCTTTGTGGCTGGTATATGGCTAAGCGATCTTTTATTTGTTTTGATAAGCAATGTGTTCAGTGTTTTTACAGCACATTTTGCAGATGTATATATCAGGCAGATTGGCTATGGTGGTGGGTTTTTATTGCTCGGCCTTGGCTGTTACTATGTTTTTTTTAAAAGTGCCGCAACAGCCCCATTGGAAGCAGGCATGCAGGAAAGGATCAGGCATAGCGAGATGGCAAAGTTATTTGCTACAGGTTTTTTGATCAATACACTCAACCCTATATTGTTTTTTGAGTGGCTCACCGCAGCCACCCTTTTTGCAAAAACATATTCCGTTAATTATCGCATCCTCATTTTTTCTGCATGCCTGGCTGTAAATATTTTTTCGGATATTTTAAAGGTATTGCTGGCAGGTAAAATAAAACCAAGGCTTACGGAGCATAATCTGCACATCATCAACCGCATTACGGGAGGCGTGTTGATATTGTGCGGTGGCTTTTTATTGTACCAGACTTTTTACAATG
>JAYUBR010000374.1:0-1894 GCA_043740775.1 Ferruginibacter sp.
CATTCCAGTGGTCGGCTATCTTTTTTTTCAGCAATAAAAGATAGTCATCCGGGTAACGGTTACTGGTAAGGTAATGCTGCAACATAGCTTTCTGTGCCAGGGGTGAAGGGCCATAAGGATTTTCATTGCTGTTTAAAAGAATAGCACCTGCCGAAGGTGAAAATGCAGGAGTAGTGCGTGCAATGATATCTGTTGAAAGGGCTGTGCCCGCAAGGGTTATAAGACTTTTATGCAGCCACAAACGGCGGTTGTATAACATAAAAAAGATTTTCAGAAAGATACTGCTTTTAAAATCAGGAAGTAAAAATTTTTGAAATACCTGAGTAAAAAAACTCTGACAGGGAAGCTTTATACTTACAACTTTATGCCTTTTATCAGTAGCACAGATTTAATTGATTTTTCTTTCAGGTGCAGGAACCGCTTTCGTTCTTCATCTTGTTTAAAATTTTCAAAATCGTTTTCGGTGGTAAATTGCACCAAATGGATTTCATAGGGTGTTTCAATATTTTGTTCAATCATTGAATTTTGATCAGGCCGTATCCTTAATAAAAGCTGACCGTTGTATTTTAGAATTATAGGAATAGCTACCGCTTCAAATTGATGAAAGGTATTTTCCTGTGCCGGGTTAACGTAAATGAGTTGAGTTATAAAAAGCATATTCACAATTAAGGTAAGGCATTTTTGTTTATTTGTTTTGCAGTAACTTAAAGTATGAAAGTATTGTACGGCATAGCTGGGTTTGTTATTGGCGTAATGGCGGGGCTTTTGCTTGGGGTGCTTGAAACTAAATTGTTAATACACCTCCATCAGCAAACCATTATTCCATTTGTAATTGGAGGAACCGTTTTGGTTTGTATCGTAACAGGAGTAGTAACCGGTATCCAAATCGCTAAACGATAACCAGCAGGCTATTGAGTAAGGTTGAATCGGGGCCTTATCTTTGTTTTGTTTTTAAGTATCCAAAAAACTGAGTGAAATTTTAAGACGACGTTTTATTTTCCTGGTACAAAACTTGCCCATTGCATCAAAAATATTCAATGAAACAATCCTTCTTATTTGTCAGTCTTTTATGTTCAATTCTTTTTGTAAGTTTTACATCTTTTGTTCCCGGTAAAAATACAAACCTTGTTCAGGATGTGTTGAGCCAAACCAATCAATTCAGAAAATCAAAAGGTTTAACTAAATTAATTATGCGGAATGAACTCAATGCAATTGCCCAACAACATAGTGCCAACATGGCCAGCGGACGTGTAGCATTTGGCCATAATGGTTTTGCAAAAAGAAATGCAATGGCAGGTGCAACAATCAGTCAGCTAAATAGTTTTGCAGAAAATGTTGCTTACGGGGCAACTTCGGGTAAGCAGGTTGTAAGCCTGTGGAAAAGTTCATCGGGCCATCGCCGCAACATGCTGGGCCATTATAAATACACCGGCATCGGTACCGCAAAAGACAAGCATGGGCAAATATTTTATACGGAGGTTTTTGCTGGTTAAATATTTGTGCCACTTCCGAAGTTTTTAAAACTCCCGAAAGTCTGTTAAAGGTAATTACAAATGTTTTAATAAGTCCCTCACTCTTACATAGCTAAATTAATGGCGTCGGGCTGAGTGTGAACTTTTTCCAGCTTGAAAAATAGTAGCAAACTATTTTCCAATATGCAAAATCGCTGGGCAACATTGGCCATTGGCAACCTGATTTTCACCAAGTATAAAATTCCATTGGTAATCTCTCGTAAATCATATTTTCTTTTTCGCTCTGTATCAAAATTTTTTGATATAATTTGCCATTGGTTATTGCTTAACCCACATTGCAGCTAACCAAACCCAAGATAAGCGATAGTATGGGTTTGGTTTTTTTCGGATGGCGGTTTGTGTACTACAAATTTTATTTGCCG
>JAYUBR010000375.1:0-1892 GCA_043740775.1 Ferruginibacter sp.
ATTGGTTTGCACAGCCTGAATATTGGCACGGGAAGCATCTGTCTGTTTGCGTGCTACTTCCAATGTTGCATCGGCATTGTCTACCAGTTGCTTTGCCACCGCATCCATTTTATCCAGTTCATGAAACCGGTTGGCATCTTTTTGTGCTTTATTTAAATTGGCTTCCTGCACTTTTAAACCAGCAACAGCCTGTTGATAATTGGCAGCGTACAATTGCCCATCAATAGAATACAGCAACTGCCCTTTTTTAACCCTGGCACCATCTTTAAAATAAACACCTGAAATAAAACCACTTACCTGTGGCCGAAGATCTACCTGGTTAAGCGGACTTACAGTGGCAGGATATTCATCGTAATAAACAGCATCTGTCTTTAGTACTGGTTGCACTGTAACCTTTACTGGTGGCGGTGCTGCAGGTGCGGCCTGCTCTTTGGAACCGTTGCAGGCAACGATAAAAAACACGGCAGCTAAACTGGTATATTTTAAAAGATATTTTATGTACATACTAAGCGTATTTTAAATTTTATGTCTGGTTGATATATTAGTAAACAATTTGTCCAAGCGCCTTTTGCACATCTATTTTACTGGCCAGCAGGTGATACAAAGAAACGTAATAATTAATTTCGGCTGTTCTTAAATCCGTTTCAGAAGTAATAACTTCCAGGTATGTTTTAATGCCTGAACGGTATTGCAACTGGAGTATATCGTACACTTCCTTAGCCAGCATCAGGTTTTCTTTTAAAGCCTGAAAATTTTCAAGATTGCTTTTATAGTTTGCCAAAGCCTGCGTATATGCAGTGTTCACAACGTTTTTAAAGCTTACTATATCCAGGCTGTTTCTTTCTAATTCCAGCTCTGCAGCCTGTACACCCGCTTTTCTTTTACCCCCTTGGAAAATTGGAAATCCCAAAGTGAGTGCAGCATAGGAATTTGGGAAATTATTACCGTACAATTTGGAAAAATTATTGTTCTGGTAAGAAAGATTGTAGGCACCATTGAGAGATGCCGTTGGCAGGTAACTCCATTTATTATATTTCAAATTATACTGCAACAACCTTCTTCGGGTTTCCAGCAACTGGTATTCAATTCTTGCAGCATAATTGGCTTTTTGCAAAGTATCCAGCACCATTTCTTTTTCCATTTGCAGGCTATCGTATACAATATTTAAACTGGCTGATACCGGGTAACCCATCAGTGTTTTCAGGTTTTCCAATTTTGCTTTCAACAATTCTTCATTGCTTTTTTTAGCAGCCTTCGAATTATTCAATGATATGGTGGCTCTTTTATAATCAATTTTATCAGCAATGCCCGCCGTATACTGGTTATAGGCATCTTTTAAACTCTGTTCAATGCGTTGAATATTTGTTGTTGAAACCTTAATTTGTTGTTGGGTAGAAAGTACATCGTAAAAGGCTTTGGAAACATCTGCTGCCAGTTCAATTTTGTTATTACTGGTAAGCTGCCTTGCCTGCAACCTGGCATCTGTTTTTGTACGGTTTGCCAGTAATATATCTTTATTAAAAAGAACCTGCGAAATTGAAAACAATCCCGCCGAAGTATTATTAACACCCAGTTTTACGGAATTACCACCAATGACAGTTGTTTGTACAATAAAATTATGCTGCAGGTTGTAATTAAAATTAATCTGAGGGTACCAGTCTGCCAACTTACTTTTAATGGCTGTTTCCAGTATTTGCTGGTCGATTATTGATTGCTGTATTTGTGGCTGATGTACAATGGCGTAATCTACGGCACTCTTTAATGTTACTTCCTGCAACAGGCTATCTTTTGCCTCAGATTGCGACAACAATAAAAAAGGACATAATAAAAAAAAGATACCGGTAAATAATTTTACAAAAATATTTTGATTAGGTTTTGATTTATTCATGTTT
>JAYUBR010000376.1:0-1892 GCA_043740775.1 Ferruginibacter sp.
AAGATACACCGAAGCAGGAAGCTAACATTTTTAAACAGGTGCATAATAAAATTATCGGAAGCAATGCAATTGCTTTAAAAGCTGCAACAGATAAAGGAAAGCAGTCAGGCTATGCTATTGCTGTTGTTGATAATACGCTGCAGGGTGATGCGGCTAAAGTTGGCAGTGAGTTAGTGCAACAGGGTAAAAAATATACCGGAATTTTACCTGCTGGTGGTTACTTGGTGGAGAAACTAAGGTAACAATAACGGGCAAAGGAAAAGGTGGCCGTAATCAGCAAATGGCGCTTAGTGCTCTGCTGGAATTAAGTTTGGATGAATACAATGACATAGCACATACCATCACTTTTTTATCAGCAGGTGCAAATGGTACAGACGGACCAACAGGTGCAGCCGGGGCAATTATTGATCGCCAAAGTATATTATCAGCAAAAGAAAAGATCCTGGATGCAGCAGCATATTTAACCAACGATGATGCATACCATTTCTTTCAGCAAACAGGCTGTCTTATAAAAACCGGCGCCACACAAACCAATGTAATGGACCTTGTTGTGGTGATCAGGGAATGAAGGTATCAGACAATTAATAATTACTTTGACCCGTAAGCTTCTCCATTGATTTGAATTAACCGTAAAACTATCATGGGAAGGATGCAATATAACTTTTCAAAAAAATATGCTGATACAATTTAGTGATATCCATTATTATCAATTATCCATTAAAATAATTATCCATTAAAATTATGGTTACAGGCTTTTCATTATTGCTTATCGTTGCTGCGGCTATTTTGTTCATTGTAATCACATGCTCACGTTTTAAGTGGCATCCTTTTCTGGCATTGCTGATTGCGGCTTTGTTTACGGGACTTGCGGAGGGCCTGCCTTTAAAAGATATTGTTGTTACAGCCAATTAAGGTTTTGGAAATATGATGACTCATATAGGATTGGTGGTTGTGTTGGGAACATTGATTGGTACAGTACTGGAAAAGAGCGGCGCTACACTGTGCATTGCCGATGCCATCATTCGTTTTTTTAGAAAAAATAAACCGGTGTTAGCCATCACAGTGATTGGGGCAGTTGTTGGCATCCCGATATTTTGTGATAGCGGTTTTGTTATTTTAAATGGATTAACAAAACCCCTTAGCAGGGTAAGTAAAAGATCTTACACAGCCATTGTAAATGGCGTGGCCGGCGGTTTATACATCACCCATACCTTACTGCCACCACATCCCGGCTCGCTCGCAGGTGCCTCCAACCTTGGTTTGGGCCAGCATTTAAGAACAGTTATTTTAACAGGCCTGACCGTAAGTATTCCAACAACTATTATGTGTTGGTTATTTGCTTCCGGTTTTTAAATACCATCAATGAAAATGATACAGGATCCGAGGTGAAGGTGGAGGAATTAACGCTGCTTCCTGTATACTGGAAAAGTATTTTGCCGGTAATAGTTCCGGTACTATTGGTAGCTGCAGGCTCTGCTGCTGAACTGCTGCCAATGCCTGCCTTGATGAAAAATGTGTTGCTTTTTTTTGGCAGTCCTGTGGTAGCATTGTTAACCGGTTTGCTGTTTTCTTTACTGCTTGTAAAAAGAAAAGAAAGAAATATTTTTAACCAATGGATGGTTGTAGCTATCCGTCATGCCGGGCCAATTCTTATTCTGGTGGGTGCAGGCGGAGTGTTTGGTCATGTGTTAAAGAAAACACCGTTGGCAGCCCTTGTGCAGCAATGGGTAAGCAACGGAAGCTTTTCTCCCATTGCATTTTTAATGATAGCTTATGCAATTGGGTGTTTATTAAAAACTGCCCAGGGTTCTACTACTTCTGCCATTATTGTGGCAACCTCAATACTGTCGCCCATTGCATTTATTGCAGGTTTTAAAGAACCGCTTCAATTA
>JAYUBR010000377.1:0-6421 GCA_043740775.1 Ferruginibacter sp.
GCACAACGGCCATCTGCAACAAAATTTTTCTGGTGCATTCTTCTGCCAAAATAATAATGGCGGCTTTTTAACAAGGGTTCAAAAAAACGAAAATGAATGCCCGCCTGCTGCAGGCTGTCTATAAATTTTTTTGATAAAGTTTGCGATGCGTAGCCATCCGCCAGCAAATATACCTGCACCTTTCTTTTGGCTGCAGCCTTTAGCGCATCCGCTACCAGCAATCCTGTTACATCTTCTGTATAAATATACGTTTGCAGGTGAATGGTTTCAGTGGCCTTTTGAATGAGTGACAACAACAATTCGAAATATTCTTTGCCTCCGTGAATTAATTTTACTTTATTGTTTTCGCAATAGCCAGTAGCATTTTTTTTGCCCTTTGAATATTTTATTTTTTGTTGGGCTGGCATCAGGTTGAAAACTATTTTTTAAATTATACAATGATAGTATATAAAAATGCAAAGAGTGTGCAAATTTTTACTTTTGATTAAGAATCATATTGTATCTTGATGCAAATCATTGAAGGTGTCAATACCATCCGGTATTTTTATCCGCAGTATTACGCTAAATAACGAATATTTAAAGCTTCAATTTGGTAAGCTAAAAAATACAGCCATGAAAAAAATATTAGTACCAACCGATTTTTCAGCCTGCGCTGACAATGCCATAAAATTTGCTGTTGAGTCGGCTAAAATTTTCCCGGCAAATATTTTACTTGTACATGCCTTTGAACTGAATGGCGATGTGTATACCGATTACATGGGTGTGAATAAAGAATACAATCAATCGCAGTTACACGAGGCTACAGAAAAACTGACGCAACTAAAAATGAGTATAGAAAATAAAGAAGCCGTTGTGTTGGATACTACGGTTTTTACCGGCGGTGTAAAAGAAAGTATTCTTCATCTTGAAAATGAAAAAAATATTGAACTGGTAGTGATGGGTACAAATGGTGCCAGCGGATTGATACAAAAAATATGGGGCAGTAAAACGGCTGCTGTTATTGGTAAAACTACTGTTCCGGTTCTTGCCGTGCCGTTGGAATATAAATGGAAAAAACCGGAAAAAATTTTACTGGCAACCAATCATTTTGAAACAGACCCGGAAATACTGGATATTGTTTTTGAATTAGCGGAATGCTATAAAGCGAAAATACAGATTGCTGTATTTACAAATGAGGCAAGTGATACTGCCCTCACCTATTTGGAACATGCCAGAAAAATACCGTCTTATGATGAATGGCTTAAAGAAAAATACAAAGATGAAACACTTGTTGTTGCCCATCTTTTTGGAATTAATTTTGAACATGCGCTGGAAAATTTCATTAGTCAAAACGAAATTGATTTACTTGCAATGGTTACCTATAAAAGAAGTTTCGCCGATAAAATATTTCATCCCAGCATCACCAAAAAAATGAGCTATCATACCAAAATTCCATTACTGGCCATACCTGCAACACAGGAGTAAATCTGACACTTTATTTTGGGAGAACGTACTTTAATTTATTTAAAGAAGATAACAATGGCTCCGAGAAAGGTTAACACAATTACTACTTTTCGATAACTGTCATCTTTTATGAGGGCCACAATTTTTAAGCCTGCCCAAAAGCCGGCAGCCATTGCAGGCAATAAAAATAAATCTGTTTGCAAAGAAGCCTGGTTAATATTTTTCCAGTAAATAATTTGAAAGGGCAGTTTAAAAAGATTGATGACCAAAAATACCCAGGCAGCGGTACCAATAAAATCATTTTTTGTCATGCGCATGGCCAAAAAATAAATGTTGGCAAAAGAGCCTGCCAGGTTACCCAGCATAGTTGCAAAACCTGCGGTGAGCCCCGTGCTTATCACAAATAATTTATTGGTGGGTATTACAGTTTTTTTTCTTAATTCCAGCCCAACCATTATTATTACAGTAAAAACAATAATCACCGCCATCAGTTTTCTAAACAGCGCCTCATTTAAATCCTTGCCCACATACACTCCTATTAAAACCCCCGCCATCATCCACGGAATTATTTTCCGGAACTGTGGCCATTGCATATGTCTTTTATAATAAATAACGGCAAAAATATCTGCCACACAAAGCAATGGCAAAACAATTCCCGTAGACGCCTTCCCACCAAACACAATGGCCATGATGGTTACGTTCATCATCTCTATTCCTTTAAGCCCCGCCTTGGCCAGTCCTATAATAAAGGAAGCCAGCAAAATAAGTATCCATTGCATTGTATCCATAACCGGCTAAAGGTATTGCAAGCATTTAAATTATCAGGATGATTAAAAATATTTTTTGAGGTAGTATGGCAAACCTGATTATATGGGCATAGTAAAAAAGGTTTGCCTAGCTTACCTGCATAAAAAAATTACTACATTTGTTTAAATTGAAACTGGGGCATGTTTAAGGTGGGCATACAAAAAAATAAATATTTACCTGTATTTTTCATTCTGGTAATTTTTATGCCCATGCTGGTTTCGGTATCCCTGTTGGCGTGGCAGCAGTTTATTCATTTTGAAATGATGGAAGAACTGGAAGCAAAAAATCTTACAACCATTGTTATAAAAAAAAGCAAACTGAAATGGACAAGGGCCGGCAAAGAAATTGAAGTGAATGGCAACCTGTTTGATGTGGACAATATTTCAATAAGCGGAGACAATTATATCCTTAAAGGTTTATTTGATGAAAAAGAAAAAGCTTTACTGCAAACTATTAAAAAATCGCAACAGGATTCGCCATACAATAAACCCCTGCAATTATTGGTATCAAAGGCATTTTCGCATCTACTTTTTATAGAAAATAAAAAAGTTACACCGCCACTAATTATACTTTCCTTATCTAAAAATTATTGTTTGTTTACTGCCGTTCATTTCATTTCATTTTCTCCTTGCTTAAACGGCCCACCTCCAAAATACAGGTAATAGATAAACCGATTGCAATAGTCAATACTATTGCTACATTTCTACTGTATTATTCATTTACAATGATTATCAGTAATCAGGTGCAAAGAGAGGCGTATCCGTGCCAACCGGACAGACAGGCCTACGGCTCTACAATGAGTTTATAAAATAATTGCGACCTATGATTTTTATTGAAAGATATGTTTGCACCCGATTACGGATAGTCATATCATTTACTAACTTCTTATGAAAAAAATATTTTTCATTGCGGTTATCGCCCTGACATGTACACCACAATTAAAAGCACAGCAAGACACAATAATTAAGGCAACTTACTTACCCGAAGTAATTGTAACAGGCGTACAATCTGCCACTGATAAACAAAAATTTCCCATGACGGTGGGCATTTTAAATCAAAAAGATTTGCTGCAAAATTCATCCACTAATATCATTGATGCATTGTCATCTATACCCGGCGTATCACTTATTAATATCGGCCCTGCTATTGCAAAACCTGTGGTACGGGGCCTTGGCTATAACCGTGTGGTGGTAATGAATGATGGCATCAGACAGGAAGGCCAGCAATGGGGTGATGAGTTTGGAATTGAAATTGATGAATACGCCGTTGAAAGAGTTGAAGTATTGAAAGGCCCGGCCAGCCTGCGTTATGGCTCGGATGCAATGGCGGGTGTTATCAACCTGCTGCCACAATCATTTGCTCCTGAAGGCAAGATTGCGGGGCGGTTTCTTACTAATTATCAAACCAGCAATGGCTTACTGGCAGGCAACTTTTTCCTTGGTGGTAACCAAAAAGGTTTTGTATGGAATGTAAACTATACTTACAAAACAGCACACGCTTACAAAAATAAATACGATGGCTATGTATGGAATAGCAACTACGGAGAAAACAATTTGAAAGGCATGTTGGGGGTACAAAAAAAATGGGGTTTTTCAACACTTACCTTTAGCATGTTTAATTTAAAAACAGGTATTATAGAAGGCGCAAGAGATGAAATAACAGGTGCCTTTGCAAAAAGTGTACGTAACTACGATGGCACAACAGATAGCGCTGTAACTGTTACCAAAGATGAGTTACTTCGCTACAACAGTTACAACATAATACATCAGCATGTACGCCATTACAAAGCGGTTTGGGATAACAGTTTTACATTGGGCAATGGCCTCCTGGGTTTTAAATCAGGATACCAGCAAAACCATCGCCAGGAAGCCAATGATGTTGTTTTGGGCGATGTGTATAATTTCGATTTTTTGCAGCAAACCATCAATTACGATGTAAGCTATGCACTGGCAGAAACCAATAACTGGAAGGTATCTTTTGGTGCCAACGGTATGGGGCAGACATTTAAAAACCGGGGCACGGCTTTCTTATTTCCTGAATACCATTCATTTGATATCGGCTTGTATTCACTGGCGCAAAAAACCATACAGCAGCTTACAATCAGTGGCGGCCTGCGTTTTGACAGCAGGCGTTTTAAAGGAGATGATCTTTTTATAGGACCGGAGGGAGAAAGGCTTTCAGGCCCTGCTGCTAATGCAACCCAGCAGTTTAAAACATACACATCCAACTTCTCCGGTGTTTCAGCAAGCATCGGCGCCACCTATGATTTTTCGAAACTGGTGTATGGTAAAATAAATATTGCAAGAGGATACCGGGCACCCAATGTAGCCGAAAGCGGCTCGAACGGAATTCATGATGGCACGCCTTTTTATGAAATTGGCGATGCGAATTTAAAGCCGGAAAGCAGCTTACAGGCAGATGCTACAATCGGGCTGCATTCCGCTGATTTTACTGCTGAAGCAACCTTATTCAGTAACCAGATCAACAATTATATTTTCCCTTTAAAACTATCCAGCGTTTTTGGTGGAGATTCATTGAGAGAAGCTGCACCCACGTTTAAATTTGTTGCGGGTGATGCAGTATTGAAAGGAGGTGAAATAACGGTAAATTATCATCCGCAGCAATTAAAATGGCTGCATTGGGAAAATGCTTTTTCATTTATAAGTGCCATACAAAAAAACCAGGGCGACTCTTCCAAATACCTTCCCTATACCCCGCCCAATAAGCTACAAACAAAGTGTTGGTTTTCTTTCAACACCGACAAAAAATGCATCCGGAATATTTATCTGAGCCTTGGCGTTGATCATTTTTTTGAGCAAAACAAAGTGTTTTACAAATTCGATAATGAGACCATTACGCCTGGTTACACTTTATTAAATATAGGTGCCGGAACATCCATTTATGCAAAGAAAAAACAGGTAGTAACTGTTTATTTAATGGCCGCTAATTTAACCGATGTTGCTTACCTGAGCAATATGAGCAGGTTAAAATATGCGGACATCAATAATGCTACCGGCAGAACCGGCGTGTATAATATGGGCAGAAACATCAGCATCAAGCTGAGCTTTCCTATTGGATCTGATAAATAATTTTTCTATTCTAAAAGCGGGCAATCTAAAAAATTGTCTGCTTATGTTTTTTTGTTTTGGGCAACATTTTTCTTTCTTTTATCATCTTCTTTTTTAAGAGCATACTCCGGCCGTAATACCCAGCTTTTTTGGTTGGTGTTGCGCAAAACTATCCACCAGAAAAAGAAAATGGTGGTACCAATAATTGTTGCAGTGATGAACCATTGCGGCAAATAATTTTTTAAATTGATCAGCAGCCCATCTGTATCATACATTCCAAACCCCAGCAGGGATGGTATTCTGAACCAATAATAACAGGCAACTGCTGCCGCGGCAAAAATGTTGATAAGCAAAGATTCATTTCGTTTTACAACAAGCTTTTTTAACAGCAAAAATAAAATCAGTGTTACAGCGGCACCCGAAAAAGGCAACACATACATTGCTGCCAATAACTGTATCCCGCTTATTAAAGAGTGATCCGGCACCTGGAACCAGCCCCAGATAAAACCTGGAAAACCACCCACAAGAAGGTAGCCGGCAATTGTTTGATACTTGGTTTTTGTTCCGGATAGCGGATGAATATTTGGAGTAGAATCCGGGCAGGGAATTACACAATTTCTGCATTGGGAACAATGTGCATTGGGAACCGAAACAAATGTTTTTGAACCATATAATTTTTCAACCGGGTGAACCGGACACAAACCCGAACACCATGCACTTTTCCATTCAAATATAAACCCGGATATAAATGACAGTAACGCCATTGACATAATCAACGCAGCAGTTGCAGGGCCATTGGTATCAAAAAAAGCATGGCGCATCGGGATGATAATATACAATGCAATTGTAGCCACAAGGTTTAGTTTTGCAATTTGTGCAGAAGACAATCTTTTTCTTTTGGAAAGCCCAAAATGCCGTGGCAGCAAGGCATTGGTAGCCATAGGGCAAACATTTCGCCAAACACCGGTAAAAACAACCAGCAATACCGGGGCCGCAGGAATAAGTATATTCCAAAACAGGTTGATACCCGTGGCCGGATAAAATAGCAAACAAAATACAATAAACGCACCTGTTATCCACACAACTATTTGCGCAACACGCCA
>JAYUBR010000378.1:0-6418 GCA_043740775.1 Ferruginibacter sp.
CAGGATCATCATCAGCCCAAGCCAGGTTTTTTTGAAAAAAATGATGCATTCTTTTTAATCTTTGCCATCCCCGGCTGGCTTTGTATTATGCTGGGCCTGCAGCGTCAACTATACGCTGTAGCCGCAATTGGCTTTGGCATTACATTGTATGGACTTGCCTATTTTGTTGTGCATGAGGTTATTATTCATCAACGGTTTAAATGGTTTACCCGAAGCTACAACACTTACATACGCACCATACGCTGGGCGCATAAAATGCACCACAAGCATCTTAATAAATACGAAGGCGAAAGCTTTGGCATGTTGTTCGTAGCAAAAAAATACTGGCAAAAAGTAAAGGGGGATAAATTGAGAAATACATAAAATATTTTTGGGCCACACTGTTGAATTGCTATGATGCTTCATTGGCGTCGCACTCGTGTACTGTATTTCAATATTGATCTTTTATCTTAGCTTAGTCATACATCATCGCAAAGCATATCTAATTTAAACAGTTGAATCATCACTACACTTATTTTTTAATTCTTGTATGCAGCCTTGCGGCTCCGCTGGCGTTGAGCTTCGATAAAAAAGTGGCATTCTATAAAAAATGGAAATGGCTTTTTCCTGCCATGGTATTGCCCGCCATTATTTACATTGCGTGGGACATTTTCTTTACTGCAAAAAATGTATGGAGTTTTAACGAAGCCTATATCAGCGGTATAAAAATTTTCAATCTTCCCATTGAAGAAGTACTTTTTTTCTTTGTGGTGCCTTATTGCTGCATATTTATTTATGAATGTATCCGTTGTTACTTTCCCGGCCTCGCCAACAAAAAAATATCAAACAGTATTTTGCAAGTAATGGCAGTTTTGTTATTTGTTACAGGATTAATTTTTTATCATAAATATTACACCAGTTGGGCCTTTATTTTGTGCGGCCTTTTTATAGCCAAGCTGTACGTTTTCAAAAAATTCTTTAAAGATTTTAATGCCAGTTTTTTCTTAATAGCCTACGCCATTATTTTAATTCCCTTTTTGCTGGTGAATGGTTTTCTAACAGCGGCCCCAGTTGTAGTATACAACGATGCAGAAAATCTTGCTACAAGGATTTACACCATTCCTATAGAAGATATTTTTTATGGCATGTTACTGATGTTGATGAATATTTCATTGTATGAAAAGCTTAAAAACAAACATGGCGCTTACTCGTTAAATTCTTATGGCTCATAATTCTTTTATCTCTATATAACGTTTCTTCCTGCTGTGTAGTATACTTTTTTCAGCAAAGCTTTTGCGTTGTAATTTTGCGGTAGCAAGTAACATTGCATATAGGCAGTATTTTATAAATACATCGTTATTTTCTTTTCAAAAAGCAATCAAAAAAAATATTGCCAGCAGGTTTACTAAAGCCAGGAGATTTAGTAATATATTCTTTTTACATTTCGCTTTGATTTCTTGTGGAATGTTTCTATCTTAAAAGTTCCATCGCTCCCTATCCCAACTTCTACCCTTCATTTATTTCATCACTTAAAACAATCACACATGAAAAAGTTATTCTTCATGCTGTTGTTTATTCCCGTGGTGGGAATGAGCCAGTTAAAAAATGTTTTGAATGCAAGCCGTTATTTCTGCAAGCCCGACAAGGTACAGGAATTTGAAAAGGCATTGGGTGACCATGCAAAAAAATACCATACCGGCGAATGGAAATGGCGGGTATGGAGTATTGAATCGGGCCCGGATGCAGGCGGGTACATGATTACAGAAGGCCCAAGCGATTGGGCAACCATTGATGGCAGGGGCGATATCAGTGCGGCCCACCAGGCCGACTGGAATAAGAATGTTGCACCCTTTACTACCAATCCGTATTCCAGTGGGTATTATAATTTTCAGCCCGATCAAAGCACAGTGCAGTTAACAGATTATGCAGATAAGATTATGATCAACCACATGACACCGAGGCCAGGTAAAGTGAATGCTGTAAATGAGTTGATAAAAAAACTGAAAAAAGTATGGGAAGCGGGTAAAGAATCCGTAGCTGTTTATTCACTCACAGCATCTGGTGACCCAGGCGTTATTACTGTTACCCGTTTAAAAACAGGGTTTAAAGAATTGGCCGACGGATACCGTAAACCAATGATGGAAAGATTCAATGAAGTATATGGCGCCGGTGCGTGGGATGCCTATTTAAAAGATTATGCGGATGCGGTGGAAAAACGTTGGTCGGAGTTATTGATATATAAACCTTCATTAAGTTCTAACTAATTTTTTAACATACACAGCATGCAGGATAACCAAAAGCACTTTCTCTTTTTTTAATGTTTTCACACAAGGTCTCCTCCTCAGCCGTGAGTGCAGGGGAGACCTTTCGTATTTCGAGGCAAATAATAAAAACAACTACCCGACAATAAAATCACAGTTTTTGGATTTAGTTTTCACTTAACCACAAACATTTCATTCCATCGGCTTGTGTATCTTGGGCTTCGCATTTCCTGCCGCATTTTCCAATTACGGGCGGTTCCCGATGCCGCAAATTTTACTATGTCATCCCGCATGGCAAAGTTTACATTGTCCAGAGTATTCATCAGCAAACGTTTACCGTTGTCTGATTCTTCTACAAATAAATTTCCCTGTATGGTAGTGTCTGGCACCAATCCGCTTAATGTAACACCCGCTTTTTTATAGTGCTTTCCCTTTTCAAATAATTTATCTACCAGTCGCAGTGCAGGCTTTATTAATTCATGGGTGGCAGCGGTAGCAAAAGGCAAGGTAGTATAACTGCCTACACTCGGCCCATGCCTGAAATGCTCACCCGTGCTGGCTTCTTTGGGTACAACAAAAACACTGATCACCTTCGCCGCACTGTATTGCCGCCGCAATTTTTCTGCCGCCCTGGAAGTATAGGTAGCAACCGCTTCTTTAATTTCTGCGATTGTACTGACGGGACTACCAAACATTCTTGTTGTAACGATCATTTTTTTATTGGTTAAAGCTTCTTCCATTCTGCTTACACATTCTCCTTTTAGTTCCTTTAAAAGGCGCACTCCTACAACACCTCCCAAATGTGCTTTTGCCCATTCTTCATTTCTTTTACTAAGGTCCAATGCAGTGTAAATGGCATGCATGTCCCGCAGCTTTTCTGCATACTGATAGCCTACTCCCCACACATCACTGATGGGTGTCCGGTACAAAGCATCAATAATTTTTTCTTCCGTATCCAGCACCAGCATGCACTTTACAGATTTGTCTTTTTTAGATAAGCGATTGGCAACTTTGGCCAGCACTTTGGTAGGCGCCACGCCAATGGATACTTTTATACCCGTCCACATCTCTACCGTGTCCAATATATTTTCGGCTATTTTTTGCAATTCTTCTGCGCCATATTCACCGAGCTCTAAAAATGCCTCATCTACAGAATATACTTCTACATTCTCTGCACCCAGTAAGATACGCAAGGTTTCCATCACCCGCCAACTCAAATCGCCATACAAATTATAGTTGGATGAAAAAGTGGCCACATTGTGTTTTTCAATCAATTGCTTTGCTAAAAAGTAAGGTCCGGCCATGCCCACGCCCAGTGCCTTCGCCTCATCGCTCCTGGATATAATGCAACCATCGTTGTTGCTCAACACAACAACAGGCTTTTTATCCAGGTGTGGCTGAAACAACCTTTCGCAACTGCAATAAAAACTGTTACAATCTACAATGGCTTTCATTTGTGCGGGCTAAAGCCCTGTTGTTTGTTTTGTTTTTTATCTCCGGGCTAAAGCCCGGAGCAATTCATAAAGACGAGAGCAATTTATAAAGCGCTCAACAATTCAAAAGCCTGTCCGAATCCATAAAGTTTGCAACAATTGATTTTGATCATATCAAGTCAGAAACATCCTCAATAGAATTGCCTCGCCTGAATTGCCTCGCCCTTCAGGGCGGGGATAAGGAATAAAATAAAAATAGAAAGGGCTTTAGCCCTTCATCAATACAAATCCATATTTCTTTATAAACTCATCAAACTCCTCTTCAAATGTTTTCTTTACATGATGTGCCACCTGGTTTTTGATATATTCCCTCACTGCATTAACGCCAGATTCACCAACAGACACGGCAAAATATTCATCCTGCCATTCAAAATGTTCTTTGCACAAATTATTTTTATTAATCCAGAAAGAACTTTCTCCCTTTAGCAGTTGCAATATTTGGGCAATGGTTTGATCATCTTTTAGCGAAACAAGACAATGCACATGATCAATATGTCCGTTCACAAAATCTACATGAATACCTTTCTCCACGCCATTATCCTTTATATGTTTAAACACTTGCTGTCGCATATCTTTTTTTAAGAGTGGAACTCTTTTTTTAGTAGCCTAAACTAAATGAATCCAAATTTTAATGAATGGCATCGTTGTACTATTTAGATGATGAAAGGAATTATTTAATTTATCTTTCTCCCCAGCCTTAAGGCTGGGGCAATTCATGAGTTGCCCTGGGCTTCAGCCCAGGGACCTAATAACACAAATCACCACGCCCCAAATTTTAAAATCCATAAACTCGCTCACATCAATGGTAGCCAGCTTCGGTGTTTCCGGAATCAGCCGCAGTTTATTAATCGTTCTTTCATAGCGGCGAATCAGCATTTCACCATCAATCACCGCAATTACAATCTTACCATTGGCGGGTTTAATGCTCCGGTCTACAATCACAATATCACCGTCAAAAATCCCTGCATTGATCATGCTGCTGCCGCTCACCCGCATAAAAAAAGTTGCCGGTTTATTGCGAATCAGTTGTTCATTCAGGTCAATGCCCCGTTCCATATAATCATCCGCGGCGGCGCCAAAACCCGTCGCATTGGCGGCAGACACATTGTGTTGGGTAAAGCGTTTGGAACCGGTATAAGTACTACCAAAAAAGTTTTCCACTTCCATATAAATGAATTTTGTTTGTAACTAAATTATTTAGTAAATTTATGCTAAATTAATTCGCAAACAAATTTTGATTGTATAAAATTTTATAGTATGAAAAACATCAACAGCATCCCCGGCTATAAGGTAAATGAGTACCTGCTGGTGCTAAATCCACACGAAGAACTGCGCAATAAAATCATGCAGGTAAAAAAGCAATTTTTCGACACCTATAAAAACGAATCAGCAGTGTATGGAAAGCCACACATTACGCTGGCAAATTTTGTGCAGTACAGTATGCAGGAAGAAAGGCTGATCAATCGGTTAAATACCGTCGCCATGGGTTTTCATCCCATAAAAGTGGAGCTAAAAGATTACTGTAGTTTTCCCTCCCATACCATTTATATCAACATTACTTCCAAAGTGCCCATTCAAAGTTTGGTAACGCAGGTTCGGTCGCAGTCGCAACAACTCATGAAATTAAACAACGATCACAAACCCCATTTCATGATGGAGCCACACCTCACCATTGCCCGAAAACTGCAACCCTGGCAGTACGAAAAAGGCTGGCTGGAGTACAGGCACAAACAGTTTACCGGCAGGTTCATCGCCGATGGAATGTTATTATTAAAGCGGCCGGTGGGCGAGCTAAAATACCAGATTGTACAACGGTTCGAATTCCAGAATTTGCCCGTAACCACCATACAGGGAGCATTGTTTGCATAACAATAAAAATAATGGGCCAGGCTAAGACATAGCTATGTGCAGCTTCATTGGCGTCGCACTCTTGTACAGCAACAGCTATGTGGAACTCCCATTCACTTCCAAGGAGTTGGTACAATCAGTAACAGTTTCAGCAATGAAGCAAACACAAACGGAAATTCAACAGCGGTTAAAACCGTTGCCTACGGGCAGGCAAGCCTGGCGGCGGTTGGTAAACAAAAACGATATCACCACAAAAAATTCAATACGCATGAGCAACGAATCAAAACCCGCTAACAATAAAACAAAACCCGGGCAATTACAACAAGACAGTGTACCGGTAAAATCTATATTAGCGATCAACAAAGAGAAAGAAGATGCAAGTCAGCAGGCTCCAAAAGTCTCGCCCTTCGGGGGAGATGTAGAGGGGGCTGTAGGGGGCTTCTATCGCCACGGTCGTGGCGCACAATACAACACCAAAAACCGCTTCCTCAAAAATGAATCCACCAGGGAGCACATTGAAGGCATAGACGATTGGGAAGAAGGTAATATCCCAACCCAATACATAGAGCAACAAAGCAAAACTATCGTAAACAAAGTAGAAAGTAAAGATGTAGGCATGGGCTATAGCATGAACCCTTACGCCGGTTGCGAACATGGCTGCATTTACTGCTATGCCCGTAATGTCCACGAATACTGGGGTTACAGCGCCGGGCTGGATTTTGAACAAAAAATAATCGTCAAAAAAAATGCACCGCAATTACTGCGTAAATTTTTGATGCACCCAAAATGGGATGCCACACCCATCATGCTAAGCGGCAATACTGATTGTTACCAGCC